>NZ_DS989855.1:0-229703 GCF_000155555.1 Coleofasciculus chthonoplastes PCC 7420 | reverse complement strand
ATTTACCCTGGATGGAATGGTAGAACGATTCATCGGTTTGATCTTGAGTCCCGGCGCAGGAGGGGGGTTAATCTGGTACTGTCCGCCAACGATTCTGGCAATTATTGGGTTCCGCAAGGCTCTCAAATCTAAACCCCTAGAAGCCTTAGCCATTGTGGGCATATTTGGCGGGTATTGGCTACTTCATTCCTTGTGGGAATTTGGCGGTTGGAGTTGGGGACCTCGATTTTTAGTTCCCGCACTTCCAGGATTGATGGCGCTAGTCGCACTGATTGGGAAAAGGTGGTGGAAGTGGTTAATTGGTTTGACGGTACTCGGGTTCCTCGCCAATGCCCCGACCCTGGTATCGTATTTTCAACGCTACTATGCCGAAGCCCTTGATGGAGGATATATTAACCGAGCCAGAGCCTTATGGGATTCGCCCAGCTATGCTCCTCTGTTTAATGCTTGGGGCGCCGCCTATCGCCAGGTTAGCAGTGCCTTAAGTACAAATATTCGAGATGTCCTAGGACAAGTCGGAGAACCACCGCCCGGTGACCAGATGACCAGCGCTCAACTGTTACATATTGTGGCGGTATGGTGGTGGGTATTGCCTGCTGTTGGTATCCCGGTTTGGGTGGGTGGACTTTTAGCCGCCCTGTTGATTGGAGCAGGCGTTTGGGTACTGCGTTGGGGCTGGCTGCAAGCTAGAGCCAAAGGATAAACGGGATAGTTGCGACTAGGCAGTGGTTCGACAGGCTCACCAACCGGTTCGATAGGGCTTCGGCGTGAGCGCGGCTCGACTGAACTTCGACAGGCTCAGTTGCCGCGCTCACCAACCGGGCAGAAGGTTTCCAGCAAAATACCAAATCAGTACAGTGTACAGAATTTATGTCTAGGTACTTAGTTGTCAGAAAGAAGCGGTATTTTAATCTTATGACTCAACTGTATTAGCGATACGTGCAATGAAATTAATCATTCAAATTCCTTGTTATAACGAAGAAGCAACCCTAGGGCTAACCCTGTCAGAACTTCCTCGCCAAGTCCCTGGAGTCGATACAGTAGAGTGGCTGATTATCAATGATGGTAGTATCGACCAAACGGTTGAAGTTGCCAAAGCCTGTGGCGTTGACCATATTGTCAACTTTGATCATAATCAGGGTTTAGCCAAGGGGTTTATGGCAGGGATAGAAGCCTGTTTAAAGGCGGGAGCCGATATTATTGTGAATACGGATGCCGATAATCAATACTGTGCCGCAGACATCCCCAAACTAATCGAACCTATTTTACAGGGTCAGGCAGAAATTGTCATAGGTGCTAGACCCATCCAGCAAATTAAGCATTTTTCTCCCGCCAAAAAGTTTTTGCAAAAATTAGGAAGCTGGGTAGTCCGAATCGCAAGTAAAACCAATATCCCTGACGCTCCTAGTGGCTTCCGCGCCATCAGTCGGAATGCGGCGCTGCAACTGAATGTGTTTAGCCAATATACTTATACCCTAGAAATGATTATTCAGGCGGGGCAGAAAAACATTGCCATTGCTTCGGTGCCAATTAGAACCAATGATTTCCTGCGCCCGTCCCGTTTAGTTAAGAGTATTCCCGCTTATATCCAGCGCTCCATTCTTACGATTATTCGCATTTTCCTGACCTATCAACCGCTCCAGTTCTTCATTGTTCTGGGGACGCTTCCTTTCGGTTTAGGGTTGATTCTGTGCGTGCGTTGGTTGGTGGTATTTGATCCGGATAGAAGTCGTGCGCCTAGCTTAATTGTCGCCGCCATTTTAATTCTGATTGGCTTTCAACTGTGGATGTTTGGATTAATTGCTGACTTGATGGCGGTGAATCGCAAGCTGCTAGAAGATATTCAACTGCGGCGGCGACGCGCTGATATTGAAGAGTATAACAAACAAATGACAAATGACATAAGACAATGAATAAAGACCTGTTTGCCCGCGAAGCCCTTGCCCAAATACCCAAACTCCTTACCCTGCTAGACCGCAACCCACACAGTCCTACCTACGGCTGTTTTGACCGCAACTTCTGGCAGTATAAAATTATCGATTTCCCCAGTGGAATGGCTCAGGAGTTTGTTCTGCCTCTGGCATTGGCTTATAATACTCAATTATCCGATAATCCTTTCTACCAACAACCAGCGATGCAAGATTGGGTAGAAGCCGGAATTCTTTATGCGGCTAAAAGCGCTCATCCGGATGGGTCTTGCGATGATTATTTCCCTTATGAACGAGCCGGAGGCGCAGCGGCATTTTCCCTACTTGCCTGTATTGACAGTTATCAAGAATTAGGGTTAAATAATCCAATTGCTTTAAAGTTTTTTGAACAACGAGCCGATTGGCTAGCCCATCATCAAGAAAGTGGACGCCTGACTAATCACCAAGCGTTAATTGTTTTGTGTCTAGACTTACTGTCTAATCTATTACAAGCAACCCAATGGGATAGAGCTAGAGTACAACGTTTAGAACAGGTATTATCCTGGCAAAACCCCGAAGGTTGGTTTATTGAGTACGAAGGTTGTGATCCCGGTTACCATACGTTAACGATTTCGTGTTTAGCGCGGATTTATCAACTCAGACCTGATCCCCGGCTGAAAGAAGCATTAATCAAAGCAGTTAATTTAGCCGCAGAATTTGTGCATCCGGATGGCTCTTATGGGGGAGAATATACCAGTCGCAATACGTACAATTTCTTTCCCCATGGTTTTGAACTGGTGGGACAGTGGTATCCCCAAGCCCTAGAAATTAACGATCGCTTCATGGTTGGACTGGCAAATGGACTGGCTCCTTGCTATGCTGACGATCACATTATTGGTCACCATACCTGGAACTATTTACTCACATGGCGCGATTTTGTGTCAACTCGACCTGAACCCACTCCCCGTTCTCCCGGTCGAGTTTGGTTTAAGGACGCACAAGTTTTAATTGACCGTCGCCAAAATACGGAACTGTATTTAGCCTTAAACAAAGGGGGAGTATTTAAACTGTTTCAGGACAAGCGTTTAGTCGCCTCTGACACTCAATTTTCATTGCAAGTCCTAACGGGTAAAAAGATAAAAAATGCTGTCGGTCATTTAGTTGATACCTATCAAGTCAAAGTTGAGGAAAATGAAATTATGATTGAAGGAGAGTTGGGGTGGGCAAAACAGAAACAAATGACCCCCACAAATTTACTAATTTTGCGAGTTGTCATGCTCACCGTGGGTCGCTTTTTTCCCAACTTAATCCGCAAACTCTTACAAAAAATGCTAATTACAGGCAAACAAAAAGCTCCGTTCCACTTCCGTCGCTTGATCGAGTGGAAAAATGGACAGTGGCATATCACCGATGAGTTGCAAGCTCAGTCCTGGAAAGACGTGATTGCTGCCGGAATAGGAGGCGATCAAACTTCGATTTATGTGGTTATGAGTCGCACGTTTCAACGGGGACAATTACAGCCCTGGTTAGATTTAACCAATGAGGTTAAGAAACTAGATGCTTATGAATGGCTGCGATTAGAGCGAAAATTTTAAAAGTAGGAATCATGAGTCTAAGTTCACTGTTCTGTGACATAAGACTAATAACTAATGACATAAGACTAATAATTAATTTATGAAACGACTAATTTCAATCGCTGTCAGCCTAATCATCCTGGGGGTGATTTACTCAAAAATTGATTTTCCCGAACTCGTTGCCGTTTTTCAAAATAGCGATCGCGTCTGGATGCCTGTAAGCTTGGGAATGGTTGTTCCCTTAACCTTATTCACCTCTTGGCGGTTGCAACAACTCATGCCCAGTGGATCTCGCTTGGGCTTTTTTGAGGCAAATCGGTTAATCTTAGCGGCAAGTGTTTTAAATATGGTGCTGCCGTCCAAGATGGGGGATATTGCCAAAGCCTATTTCATGAAACAGCGTGGTCATTTGAGTGGGACTCTTTCGCTATCGCTGGTAATTTTTGAAAAGGCTTGTGATCTGTTATCCCTGCTGTTATGGTGTGTTTTTGGTTTATTACTCTATCAACCGAAAGATTGGCTATTTTGGCTGATGACGACGGCGGTTGGAATGGGTTTAATCTTGGGAATTTGTCTCTTGGCGTCTCGAAAATTTGCTTATTTTTTCTTTATCGTGGCTCGCAAGATTGCCCCCAAAAAAATGCGCTCCAAACTAGAAACAATGCAAGGCTCTTGGGGCGACATGCATGACTATTTTTGGCGCGATCAACGTCAGCTTCTCAAAATTACTGGAACGTCGATTTTTATTTGGTTTTTACACTTATTACAAATTTGGTTTTTTATCCTAGCGCTGAAGGCGACGACTCCATTTCTAGTCAATCTCGCCTTGTCTCCCCTCGCCATTTTAGCCGGATTGTTACCTCTAACCTTTGCCGGAGTTGGCACACGCGATGCCGCATTAGTATTGTTTTATCAGGACTATCTAGATCCCGCAACTGCCGCCGCCTTGGGATTGTTGTGTACCTCGCGTTACTTTTTACCTGCTATTGGCGGGTTACCGTTCCTGAGTCAATTTTTGGCAACAGTCCGTACAATCAAGGGCAGTCGAGACACGTAGCGCTTAACGTAACTCATCTCACTCAATTTAGTGATTGAAATCACAAGTATTGCGGACTACATATCACTGATAGCGTGATCCGAATCCTAGAAGCTAGTAGTAATGCCCAGATAAGCTTAGCAATACCCCATGTTACTTCCCAGCAGCGACCGTTTAGTTAACAGTCCACCTGATTGGTCGGAGTCAGACAACCCCTTGTGTCCTAATTTGGTTAAGCAAACTCGGCAGTTAGAAGTGTTGAATGAGGAATTAGCGACTCAAATTGCAGAACGTCAAGATATGGAGTTAGCCCTAAGGAAATATCGCAGCATGTTTGAGGGTGCCGTCGAGGGCATCTTTCAAACCACTCCAGACGGGCATTTTATTGACTGCAATCCAGCGCTAGCAAAGATTTATGGTTATGCATCCCCAGTTGAACTATTGGAAACGCTAACCGACATTGGACAACAACTCTATGTCAATCCGGATCGACGCCGGGACTTTATTGAGAAACTGCGATCGCACGATTCAGTTACAGACTTTGAATCCCAGGTGTATCGAAAAGATGGGCAGATCATCTGGATTTGTGAGAATGCTAGGGCGGTGCGCGATCGCGACGGGAATTTACTCTACTATGAAGGATTCGTCACCGATATCACCCAGCGCAAAGTTACCGAAGAATCCTTGCGGCGATCTCAAGCAAAATATAAAGCCCAAGCCGAACAACTGGAGGAGACATTAAATCAACTGCGCCAGACGCAACAACAGTTGATCGAAAAAGAACATCTTTCCACTTTAGGTAAATTACTGGCTGGAGTTGCCCACGAAATTAATAATCCGGTTAATTTCTTATGTAACAATTTTCCTCATGCTCAACAGTATACCACAGACTTATTAAATTTACTCCAACTCTACAGCAAATATAATCCTCAACCTGCACCAGAAATTCAACAGGAAGTAGAAGAAATTGATTTAGAGTTTGTACTTGAAGACTTTCCCAAAACCCTATCATCTATGCAAATGGGGGCTGAACGTCTGCGCCAACTTGTTTATTCCCTCAAAACTCTATCTGGAGCAGACGAAGAGCAATCGATAGATATTCACCAAGGGCTAGATAGCACCCTAGTCATGCTCTACTATCGTTTAAAATCCAAAGGAAACAAGCAAGAAATTAAAGTGTTCAAGGATTATAGCACACTGCCTTTAGTTACTTGTTATCCTTGTGGGTTAAATCAGGTATTTATGAATGTGCTGTGTAATGCCATTGATGCCCTAAAAGATATGCGTTCTCAACCCGCGAATGGGGACAGTGAGCAAACTATGATGCCATCCATCTGGATTCGCACAGAATTAATTGATAATGGGAAATCTGGGGCGTGTGCGGTTATTCGCATTATCGATAACGGACCGGGAATAGATGAGGAACTGAAACAGCGAATCTTTGAGCCTTTTTTTACCACTAAACCTCCGGGGAAAGGTACGGGTTTAGGATTGTCAATTAGCTATCAAATCATTGTTGAAAAACATGGCGGAACGTTTACCTGTAATTCCACACCGGGTCAAGGGACAGAGTTTGTGATTGAAATTCCGATTTGATTTGACTTGGGCATGGCGCGTGAATTAATCTCCTCATTTTTGATCATGCCCTATTCCCTGTTTACCTCTTTAACAAAAAAACTGCTGCCTGTTTATCACACCACACTAAACTAGACTCAAATTGGAGTGATTGACTGTAGCGTTAAAGGGTAACGTGATCCAATTTACACGCCGAGAAATAGAAAAAGCTTGGCGAGAAAACCTATCGGCTTCGTCCAGCAAAACCCCCAGAACCAATCCTCATCGTCTGCTATTGTTTTACGCGGTTGAGTGTGGACTCAAGGCAATTCTGATGCGCCGACGCCAGAGAGACTGTACTGATGCCAGTATTGCTGAATTTGGGCATGACATCAATCGGTTACTAGATACGTTGGGAGTCAAGGGGAGTTTGAGGCTACCTGTTCAGATTCGGCTAAAAGATATTAAAATTCAAGGCTCTCCTCAACAAAGAAACTTGACATCCGATCAAATTAACCAACTCTGGAGATATGGTCATAGTTTTGAAAACAATGCTCAAATCCAAGATAAAGATTTAGAATTAATGCTGTTTCAGATAGCTGAGTGGATTAAAGGAGAATTAAGAAATACATGAAAGCGATGAGACTCTTGACCTGGTTGGATGTGCGACGAGTTATTCGTCGAGAAACAAACTATGGAAGCAAACTGCCAGAGGGAATTGTCAGAATTAATAGTTTTTCTGATGCTATAGAAATTGGCTTATGGTCTGAGGATTATCTAGATAATGCCAAGCAAGCTCTCAAAGAATGGTTTGGAGATTGGTATCAACAAGACGATGATTTAATTCAACTGGATTTGGGTGAGGAAATTTTACCTGTAGAGTTTATTCAGGAGGAAGAAAGTGGCGATACCGATATTCCGATTCGCCCCTTCTGGGAAGAAGTAGCTTACTTGCAAAATAATGGTGAGCCAGAGACTGAAGTTCCAAAAAATCTCCATATTCCAGAAGCCTATCCCAGTACAAGCCCACAATTAGTTGCCTTTTATTCTTTTAAAGGAGGGGTAGGCAGAACCTTGCACTTAGCCGCCCATCTTTTTGCTTTACTTGAGCGAGCCAGAGAACTCAATCAAGCTAAAACATTTTTAGTCGTCGATGCTGATTTAGAAGCACCGGGTTTAACCTACTGGAATCGCGCTGAAAAACAACAACCTACGGTTTCTTTCATTAATTTTCTGGAGGCTTATCATGCTTCAGCTCTGGAACCAGAGCGAGTGCTTTCCTTTTTTGCGAAAGAGCTAAAAAAATCTCCTAAACGGGATGGTAAATCGACAACTTATTTTCTTCCAGCTTGTCTGGGCGATCGCGAATTACTCGATACACCTATTCTACCCGAACATTTAGTCAGAACTATCGATGGAGCATGGGAATTTGGCAATGCTTTATCTCAATTAGGTCGGGCTGTAAATGCAGATTATGTACTCATTGACCTGCGTTCGGGCTTAAGTGAAATTTCCAGTCCGATTATTTTTGATCCGAGAATTCAACGGTTTATCGTAACCACAATTAATGATCAATCAGTCAATGGTTCGAGTTTAGTCTTGCAGCAGTTAAGTCACACCGCTCCTCCGGAGACAGATGTTGAAGAGGAAAACTACTATGATCCTCTAGTATTGATTACTCTGCTCACACCCGAACTTAAATCACTTCCTGCTTTTGACGAAGCTTTATCTAGATTTCAGGCGGCTTATGTTCAGTCTCAAGGTGATATTTATCAAACTCGTTTAAACATCAAGGAAACTGATTTTACCCAGGAATTACTTTATTTGAATAATTGGGAGGATGCTCGTTCAAAACTTAGCCCTACTTCAGTCATGAAAGTGGCTCAGGAGTGGGCAGAGAGTCAGTTAATCAAACCGAAAGAACAGCGCTCAGATTTACCAACAACTCAGAACTCTGATCCCTTGGCAGCAGTGCGTCGTCTCCGAGATGTGTGTCAGCAGTATGAATATGCTGAAAGTGGACAGGGAGAGGACTTGTTAGTCACTGAACCGTTGAAAAACTTAGCCACGACTTTTCGGGATGAGTTACCGCGTGTCGTTTCAATTGGCTCCAAAGGTTCAGGTAAAACGTTTAACTATATTCAGTTGTCCCGTTTAAAATATTGGGAGAACTTTATTCAGCGGGTTTTGGGTGAAACAAATGAGTCAGCGGAGAAAACTTATATATTTCCTATGCTGCAATCACTGAATCTTCGAGATAATGCCATTAAAATTATTCAAGAGGCAAGAAATGAAGTGATATCTGCTTCAGGTAATAGTTTTTCAGAGTTTTCTCAGTCAGAATATAACGATAAGATTGAATCAGCACTTGCCAACCCAAACTGGGGTAAGCAGGAATGGACACAATTTTGGATTAAAGAGATTGCCAGAATTGTCGGTCTTGATCCAGAAACAAAGGACTATTGGAGTTTTAATGATGTTAACAATAACCTGAAGCAGAAATCATTGCGGGTAATCTTTTTATTTGATGGACTAGAAGATATTTTTTCTGACGCATCTTCTAGTTCAATCCAGCAAGCCGCGATTGAGTCTCTGATTCGTCTACCAGCCCGGTTATCAGAAATTAGAAAAAATAACTTAGGCTTAATTATTTTTATCCGGCGTGATTTTGTCCGTTACGCCATCACCCAGAATTTATCTCAATTTGAAAATCTCTACGGGTCTTATGATTTATATTGGGATGCTGATTCTTTTATGAATCTAGTTTTTTGGGTTTGCAGTCAAGCGCAAGTCATCGATGCCGATGAATCAGAACTAGATAGCATGACTCGCGAACATCTCATTGAAAAACTGGAAAATTTATGGGGCAAAAAGCTGGGTTCTGATAAGTCAAAAGAAGCTTATACACCGAATTGGGTATTTGCTGCTCTGACTGATTTTAAGGGAAGGCTACAAGCTAGAGATATTGTGCGCTTCTTATATCATGCTGCTGATGAAACCATAGAAAATGCCAAAGAAGTTCAATTTGAAAAGTGGTCTACCAGCCGTCTCTTACCACCCCAAGCGATTCGTCGTGCTTTGGAACCTTGTAGTAAGAAGAAAGTAAAAGAAGCCAAAGAGGAATATCCTGCCTTTAGAACATGGGTTGATACTCTCCAGTTTAAAGATCCAAAAGAAATGCGAATCCCATTCACCTTAGATAATTTTGAGATCGAACCCTCAACGTTAAGTATGCTGGAAGAAATCGGAGTGGTTTATGAAGACAGAGCTAAAGATGATACGCCGCGATATTATATGCCAGAAATTTTTCGAGCAGGTTTAGATTTCACCTTAGATAAAGGAGCGCGTCCTCGGGTTGTGGTATTGAAGCGCAAGGCTTTAGGATCGGGGATTATTTAATTCTAGTTGTGTAGAGACGTTGTCTGCTACATTTCTATAGTAATAGTAACTGTAGGGTGGGCAAGATGAATCAATTTATTTTTGCAGCTTTTCAACGTAGGAAATTCTTGCCCACCTTACCTAAAACGGTAACAGAAGCAAGTAGGTTGGGTTGAGGAACGAAACCCAACTCCCTTAGTTAACTTGAATATTTTGTGCTATCCCTTGTATGAGGGAGCCAGAGCCAGCGCGGAAACTTGGTCGGTCGAGGCGCTGGCTTCTGATGCGGTATAGACTCACTGTCGTAATTGACAAGAACGGGTGAACAAGGTGAGACACTGAGGAAAGAACGGGTAACTCAGAAGGTCTAGGGGCGATTGCTTTCCGAGTCGTCTGCTCTTTAGTGTATCTCTTGTTTTTACCGTTTTATCTATACCATATAGTAATTACCGTTCAGTATATAATGACTGAAGCAAGTAATCAAGTAACTTTGATGGAATTGCGAAACCGTGCTGGCTTAACTCGCCGACAAGTAGCGATGGAGTTGGGAGTGACGGAAAAAACAATCTACGTGTGGGAGACGAGTTCAAATCCACCTCGCTTGACGGTGGCTCAGGTTCAGCGCTTGATCGAGATGTTGAATTGTTCTATGGCGGAACTGGTTGAAGCGACAGAAAATCGCTCCTAGATTAAGTTATCTGTCAATTGTAATTGTTACACAAGGAAAGTAAGCAGATATGGTGACTATTCCTGTTGGACAACAAGTTTTCTCCTTGGAAGACTATATGCAAAATCCTCCCGATCGCATGGAGTGGATTAATGGTAAACTTGTTGAGAAAAATGGCATGACGTTTAAGCACAGTGTCACTCAATCCAGATTAGATTATTACTGGAGAAGTTATAAAATCTCCAGTGAGAAAGGGGGAGAGGTATTGACAGAAGCCCCCTGTCGTACTAACAAGCAAGGGCGGCGTCCCGATGTTGCTTATATCACTCGCGAATTGCTTGAAGAGTATGGTGAGTTTGAGGTACTTCCTGTCAGTTTTCCGTTAATTGCTGAAGTGGCTTCCCCGACTGACTTAGTTGAGGATTTTTGGGCAAAGGCGACTGAGTATTTGGAGTCAGGTTGTCAGGAAGTTTGGTTAGTTTTACCAGAGAATCGCTTAATATTTGTGCTGACTCAAACTCAAAAGTTATGGTTTGGTAAGGGTGAGGTCGCCAGGACACAGGAGGTATTACAATGATTTAGTGTAGCAGTGGATGAATTATTGGATTGATATTATGTTTGTCTAAACAGTTATTATTTCTATACCTTGCATCCCTACTCTTTGCCTTGTGCCCTTTGTCTTGTCCCTACCAAAACGGGGGTAGTCAGTTTTTCGGCGTTGGTAAGGGCGCACATCTATGCGCCCCTACTTTGTTTCCCTTTTGTAGGTAAGGTTTTTTAATCTCTGTTGGGTAACGCTTACGCTCTACCCAATCTACTATAGCGCTACGCGCCAGGGAATAGGCAATAGGCAACACCTCGACTTACCTCGACTTCGCTCGGTACAAGTCGCTCAGGGTCAAGCGATTTGAATTTTTCTGGATATGTCCTAACCTTAGTGCGTAGTGCTATATAACTTGGTCAAAACGTATTTCTGAATAAAAAGGGAGAATCTCCACGAATCCTCCCTTTGTTATCGCCATTGGCAATTAAACGCTATTCAGTTTCCGGCGAATAATTCCCAAAATAAACGCCATAGCCGGGAATTTCTACCACCCCGTTATACCGTCGGTTGATAAAATCAGACTCATCGGCTCGATAACAGTTGGGGTAGGGCGATAAATCATAATGCACAGGTATTGGACTTAAATTAAACAGACAAATCAGGTTTTGTTCATCACATTGGCGAGTAAACCCGAGTAACGGTTCCTCTGTATCCAATAGGGTTAAATCCCCCTTCAGTAACGCTGGCTGTTTCTTGCGCCAATGAATCAAACGGCGATATTTATTCAGCAGAGACATCCGTTCGTGATCCTGTTGATCAATCGCTTGGTCGCGATGTTCATCGGGAATGGGTAGCCAGGGTTCTTCTGCTGTGGTAAAGCCAGCATTAGGCGCATCTTTGTGCCAAGGGAGAGGGGTGCGTGACCCATCTCGACCCAAAATTGACGGATACCCGGCGAGTCCAAAGGGGTCTTGCATTTTTTCAAAGGGAATCGTGGCTTGGGTTAAGCCAAGTTCATCCCCTTGATAAATACAGCACCCTCCCCGCAAGGAAAGCTGGAGCGCGATAAATAGATGGTCAAAGACGGCGTGGGTAAATTTATCATCAATCAGAAACTTCAACCAGCGACTTTTCAGTCGGGGAAAATCATGGGTTCCTCCTGTCCAGCAGATGACGCCCTCTTGGAAATGGCTTTCTACCTGCTCAATCATGTCCCGCACTCGCTGATAACTCAACGGTTCATCGTGCATCAAGGCTGAGTTATAGGCAGTATGTAAGCGTTTCTCTCCTTTAACATATTCACTGGACGTAACCACCGTATCTTCAGCCGAACTAATTTCAGCTAACGTCATGGTTCCGGGATATTGATCCATCAATTCCCGAATTGGTTCGAGAAATTCTAAGGTTTCCGGTTGGCAGAAATTATATTTATTCCATTGGGAGAAAAAGGGATCGTGGGCATCTGCCCCGGCTGGACGTTTCCTATTTTTGGGTCGGGGTGGATTATCCCGTAATTGGCGGTCATGGGCAAAGAAGTTCACCACATCTAGACGGAATCCATCGACCCCCATATCTAACCAAAACCGGGCTACATCCAGAATGGCTTGTCTAACTTCCGGGTTATACCAGTTTAAATCCGGCTGTTCGGCGAGGAAGTTGTGCAGGTAATACTGTTCCCGTTTCGGGTCCCATGTCCACGCACTTCCGCCAAAGGTGGAAAGCCAGTTTGTGGGGGGTGTTCCATCGGGTTTGGCATCCGCCCAGACATACCAGTCGGCTTTGGGATTGTCGTGACTACTGCGACTCTCTAGAAACCAAGGGTGTTCGTTTGAGGTATGGTTCCAGACTTGATCAATGAGTACCTTTAACCCCAAATCATGTGCCTTATTCAGGAGATGCTGGAAATCTTCCATCGTGCCGAACATGGGTTCGATCGCACGATAGTCAGAAATATCATAACCAAAGTCCTTCATCGGGGACTTGAAAAACGGGGAAATCCAAACGGCATCAACGCGAAGGGAGGCGATATAGTCTAATTTTTGCATGATCCCCTTCAGATCACCGATACCGTCGCCGTTACTATCCATGAAGCTGCGGGGATAGACCTGATAGATAACGGCACTACGCCACCACTCATGGGATTTTTGATTGGGTTCCGGTTTTTTAACCGGGTCTGTGGTAGATGTGGGGTTGAGGGTGGATTGTTCACTCATACGCGATTAATTTTATTGTTACCTCTTGTGGCTGATAGCTTACATCTTTTAAAAGCTCTACATATAGCGTGGCATAAATTTTTGGTGATTGGAGTAAATAGGCGAAAAATAAACGCGGTCGCTATGTAAGCTGTTATCCCCAGATTGGCGTAGTTTCCGCACTAATTACCTGGACTTAAATTCTAACAAGCGTCAAATTTTACTGTTCCCCTTCCCGTTCCCTTCAAGCCAGATCCCCGACTTCTTAGAGAAGTCGGGGATCTAGGATACCAGCGCTGTAATCTGAAGTTCTCCCAACCCAAAAAAACTGCTTTCCGCCGTTTTTGACGCGCCCTACTTATGTATAATCGATGAAACCTTGATTTAGCAGTGGTTTCAGCCGATAAGATTTTCTATTGCAAAGATAGCGCGATACGTTCCTTCTTCAGCAGGCTCCGCCAAAGTGGTATTTGGGCAAGGGCTACTTATATTCCCTATTCACTATTCACTATTCACTGTTCACTGTTCACTGTTCACTGTTTACTGTTCCCTCCCCTCACCACAAAACTCCCTGCAGCAGAGCCTAAGTACATTGCTTGAACAAAACTGGAGATATCGCTAGACTCAAATCTAGTGAAGGTTATCGGACATTCTTGAGTGCGCCATCGGCAAATCTTGTTTGGCAAGTCTCAAGGGAGGCAAAATACTCCAGTTTATTGGTGGGAGACAGCTTATGTCCGCAGCAGAGTGGGAATTGGAAACGTTATTAGAGCATCTCAAGTACAGCCGTGGCTGCGACTTGACCGGGTACAAGCGTTCCAGCTTAGAGCGCCGATTCCATGTTCGGATGCGGCAGTTAAAAATTGACAGCTATGCAGACTACTTGCACTATTTGCAGCGCCATTCGCAGGAATATATCCCTCTATTAAACACGGTCTTAATTAACCTGACCAGCTTTTTTCGCGATCGCGCCTCCTGGGAGTACCTAGCCAACGAACTCATCCCCAAAATCATCGCCAGCAAACAGCCCGATGAATCGATTCGAGTGTGGAGTGCCGCCTGTGCGTCTGGGCAGGAAGTCTATAGCCTCATTATCCTATTTGCGGAAGTGTTGGGCATCGAATCCTGTTTACAGCGCCTTCAATTTATTGCCACCGATTGGGATAAGGATGCTCTCTCGCAAGCCCGAAACGGCACGTATAAACCGAGAGACGTCAGCGAAATTACTGCTGATCTGCTGGAGAAATACTTTGAGCAAACCGAACAAGGCGATTATAGCTTTCATCGACAACTTTACCGCACGATCATCTTCGCTCGTCACAACCTGGTAGAGGATGCTCCCATGTCTAAAATCGATTTGCTGGTATGCCGCAATGCCCTAATGTACTTCAAATCAGACATTCAAATAACCATTCTGATTCGCTTTCATTTTGGACTCAAAAATAACGGCTTTCTCTTCTTAGGTCAGCCAGAGATGGTCATGACTCGCAGACCAATGATTTGTTTGACAGAAGCCCCCCCGAACAAATGTACTATAAAAGAGGGTTTGGTGACAAATGGCAAATGATAATTCCTACCGTTAACTTTAATTGCCCCCACCTACTTAGGGCTTGCTGCACAACCCCAAAACCCTTATCTATCAAGGCTTTGAGTAGCATGGACATTGGCTCATCTTCAAGAACATAAGGTAAAACCCTTTCATACCCTTGCACCGCTATCAGGGAAAATGTATCATTGCTCCCCCTGCTCCCTCTGCTTCCCCAGCTCCCTACCCCACTACAAGACTTATTCAGCAACCCCTACTTATGAAAGGGGTTTCCCTAATCTCAGCCGTTAACTTTAATTGTGTCCACCCATTTAATCCTGACAATCAATGAATTGTATTGACTATTTCTGTAAACTTTTAGCCCGTCGAGAATATAGTGTTTTTGAACTCACTCAAAAAGCACAAGCTAAAGGCTTTGATGCCCAGGATATTACTGAATCTATTGAGAATCTGCAACGCCTTAATTATCAATCGGATACTCGTTTTGTCGAAAGCATGATCACGTCCTATCGAGGCAAATATGGCAAAATAGTCATTAAACGTAAATGCCGAGATAAGGGAATTGATTCGGATTTTTTTGAACAAATTTGGCAGTCTCAAACCGAGGAGGAGGAGGAAGAAGGGGTAGAACTGGATGGTTTAAAAGCTAAGGTGGTGCGAAAGTATAAAATTACTGATTTTCATGATATTGATCCGAAAACAAAGCGGAAACTATGGAATTATCTTCAGTATCGTGGGTTTAATCCGGGTGACGTGTTAACCCAGTGGCAGAGGGAACAAGATGAAGATGTTGATTAAAATAAACGATTTAATTAATCAATAGTAAGTAGTCGGAAAAAACAAAACGGTACTGTATGAATCTTTGTAAATTCCCCTGACCCTCTTACTGTTCCCTGATCCTTCCTAATCTCAACCGTTAACTTTAATTTTTCACACCGACTGATAAACTCGTCTCCATCATATTCAGCGCCACAGCTAAATTCGCTTGTGTCCAAAGTAATGGTGTGGCATCACTAGGAACATAGGAGTCATCTTCTCGATGATATGGTTATCTTTTCCAGTAATACCAAGTTGCAGTCTAAGGTAGAATCTGTCATGCTTGCTGTGTCTTCGGGAACCAATTGTAACGGGTAAATCAGGAACAATAATGCTGTATCATATGGTCGATTCTTTTTCGGTTCCGGTTGGATGCATTCGGCAGGTAAAATCGTTTCTAGGGTTGATTCTCCCTGGGCGATTAGCTCAGTTAAAAAAGATGGGGAGAAAGCGCGATCGCACTCCTGTATCTCAGACCACTTTTCTCTTTGATTGAGCAGGGTTTGCAGGGCTTTTAACCCCGCCACAACTCCGCCAACACTAGACGCTTCTAGTTTGCGCGTTTCCTCCCAATGACCACTATCTTCATCTTGCCAATAGCGAATCGCTTGAAAGTAATGGGGAAATAATGTCAAAACAGCGAAGTCATCAGCTTCAGGATTCAGGAGTCCCTGAGTTGCCAATTGACAGTAAAACCATAAGAAAAATCCCAAAGCATCATTTTGCGCGTGCGCCCATTTTTGATTGATTTCCGCCAAATTTTTACCATCAAACCGAACATGAGGTCGCTCCATCACATTCTGGGGGTCAGCTTCGCCCTCAATAATCTTGATAAAACGCCATCGATACTTATTGAAATAGCTGATCAGCGCCTTAACGGTTTTCAGCGCAATTTTAACCTCTCCCATAACATAATGAGCGTGAGCAATATAGAGATTATCTCGTACCCAGACACTGGTATAGTCGGTGTATTCGGTGTCACTTTTTAATAGAGCCGCCGCAAATAAGCCATTCTCTAGTGAGGGAAACTGAAATGTGCCTTGGTTTTTGAGAAACTCGAATAACTGCTGAATATCTGACACACTATAGTTAGCTTGCATGAATTCAGTGCTGTTCAACTTAAACTTAAAATCCTAATGAGCCAATCCCGTTGATCGCCCGGTTTACTCTTTATAATTTAATCAGTTGTTTCCTCAATCGTCATAATGAGCCTCAAAGACCGCATCTCTGAAGATATCAAAGTCGCGATGAAGGCGAAAGATAAAATTCGGCTGGAAACGGTTCGCAGTATCAAAAAGCTGATCCTAGAAAAAGAGGTCAGCTTGCGCCCTCAAGGACAAGAGACGCTCACCGAAACTCAGGAACTTGAACTCTTAGCGCAACTTGCCAAACAGCGTCGGGATTCAATGGAACAGTATCGTAACGCTGGACGGGAAGACTTGGCGGAACAAGAAGCCAAAGAGTTAGCCATACTTGAAGAATATCTCCCCGCCCCACTATCCGATCAGGAAATTGAAGCGGTACTGGATGAAATTATTACCCAAACTGGCGCAAGTTCGATGAAAGACATGGGGAAAGTCATGGGACTCGCCATGGACAAACTCAAAGGGCGTGCTGAAGGTCGTAAGATTCAAGCCATGGTTAAAGCTAAGCTAAGTGGATAAGTTGTCATTTGTCATTTGTCATTTGTCAGGGAACAGAGAAGTAGCATACTGAGTTTCTACACCTTCCCATCACCCCATCTCCCTCCATCGGACTATCACGATGAAAGAAACCCCAGATTACATTCTATTTGCTCAACACGGCTGGGCAGATACAGAAGCCGCGATCGCGGAAATGGCGCAAACTCTGGCGACTCCCCAGACGCTGGTGATTACCCCCAATCTGGGTTGGTGGAAAACCTGGTGGCGAATTAAGCCGTTAATCAAGCAGGTGGAGGGAATTGCTACGGAAATAATTGCCAAGTATCCCCAAACCCCGATCCGGATTATTGGTTATTCCCTTGGCGGATTAATCTGGGTAGAACTTCTCAAACAACATCCCGAATGGTGGTCTCAAGTGGAGTCCTTTGTTCTCGTGGCTTCTCCTATTGGCGGGGTGGATTTAGCCCGAAATTTTACATTTTTGGGAATGGGTGTGGGGATAGCTGGGGCAATGCTTGAAAATCGCCGCCAGATGGCGGAATCCATTGCTAAAGTGATTCCCACATTAGTGATTGCGGGCGATATTGGTGGCGGAACAGATGGTGCAGTGACTCTAGACGAAACCAAGGTTCCTGGTGCAAACTTTTTTTATTTGCCCACATTATCTCATCCCACCCTAAAAAATCATCCGGCTGTAGCGGAAGTGATTCGCGACTTTTGGCAAAATCCAGTAATAATTGATGGTTGATTTGTTATTGGTCTTTCGTCATTTGTCATTCGTCCTTTGCAAATTCTCTTCCTCATCTCCTCCATCTTCCTCATCTAACTATCACGATGCCAAAAACCCCAGATTTTATTCTATTTGCCCAACACGGCTGGGCGGATACCCACCACGCGATCGCAGCCTTAGCCAAAACTTTAGCCACTCCCCAGTCTCACTTGGTTACACCCAATCTCGGTTGGTTAAAAACCTGGTGGCGCATTGAACCCTTAATTCTACAGGTCGAAGGAATAGCCACTGAAACCATTCGCCAGTATCCGAATACTCCGATCCGAATTATCGGTCATTCCATGGGCGGTTTAATTTGGCTAGAAATTCTCAATCAACATCCCGAATGGTGGTCTCAGATAGAATCATTTGTACTGGTTGCATCCCCCATTGGCGGGTCAGATTTAGCGCGATTAATCGACCCCTTTAGTGTTGGTATCGGTATGGCTGGTGCCCTAGGTATCAATCGCCGCCAGATTGCTCAATCCATCGCCAAAAAGATTCCTACGTTAGTCATTGCTGGTGATATAGATGGGGGTAGCGATAGAACAATTACCGTTGAATCAACCAAGTTTTCCCATGGTAAGTTTGTGAGTATCCCCAATTTAGCCCATGCCCAACTCAAAAATCATCCCACAGTCATCGGAATTATCCGGGAATTTTGGGCAAATCCGACAATAACTAACCCTTACCCCCTAGATTTTACCGCTCAGTTAATTGAACGCTTGCAGTCAGTACCCGGAATGACAGATGCTCATCCGCGAGACTTTGCCCGGAGTCAACCCCACATCACCTTTGCTAACGGATTCACGATTCGCATCTGGACAAGTCCGTTACACGTTGACCATATCTTTGTGGCGAATCCTGAAAGGGAGTGTTTTTACAGCGGCTTCGTTGGCTGGAGGCATCGTGCGGCGTTACATCAAGTATTAGCTGAAATTAGAGAGGCTGAAGTTCCCCCCAAGACATAATAAACTGTTTGTATAAATTGTGGAGTTGTTTCAAGATGTTACTGATTTAAATTACTATCTATGCCAGTAGGTTGCAGATTAATTATACTAAGCTTTCTTATATACACTGGATCTGTAATAACTTGGGAAACCAACTTATCTCTGAATTCTTTCCGGATTAAGACACATAACCTTGAGTTATTCAAAATATTAATTGACATTAAAAATTTGTGTAGAGGATATACACCACCATTTCTTGTAGATAGATATAAATTCATATCTTGAGGAATTCTTTGGTAAGACATGATAATTTCCAAATTTTTTAATATTCTTATCGCATCTGCATGACCAACTTCAAAAATAATCCTATCAATTCTGCTGTAATTATCTGTATTCCATTTAAACAGAGGCATGAGTGCTGCAACTTGTCTGGCTAGAAAACCTGACTGCTTCCAAATAAGTGAATGCCTCTCTACTGAAGAAAATAACTCTTCTTCTGAGCCATACTTAGCCAACATCCAAATACTAGCAACAAAATGAACAGATGAATAACCGGCTAGTTGAGTTGCTAACTCAACTATTTCGTTTACACTTTCATATTGCCAATCAATTTCCCATTCAACCAATAATTTTGAAAAAGCAAATACACTTACATCTCCAATACAATGACCACTTCTTAAAAATGAAATTAAACTATTAAACCGCATCGGGGTATACCCAAGGTCTTTATAGTATCGAATAATACTATCTCTTAAATCTGGATAGTCCTTCATTAAATCAGGTATATAGCAATCCTAAATTGATTGTGGCAATTTTCAAAACTGAAACCCTTGCTATACCTTGATTTCAAGCCGTCTACTTGTTGCATCCTATTTAGGATTGCTATATAAGGTTCTAAGAAGCTATCCTTGGCTTTGGAAGCAATTGTAAAATAACGTTTATAGACTTTATCCCACCTACCCTCTCTAGATTTTTCGAGAAAATCCCCAAATCTTGATTTAATCTTTTGCTTCTCATATTTTATAGACCGACCATCCCTTATTTTCCTGTCAAGTCTTTTTGACATTATTGTTAAATATCTATTTTCATCGGGTAAAAAATAATCTTTTGCTTTTGATGACGATAATATTTTAGTTTTTCCCATATTTAGGCGAAGCCCTCTTGTTAGCAAAATTTCGTCAAGATCTCGGAGAATTTTTTTTGCCTTTACAATATCATTAACCCCAAAATCGATATCATCCATCCAGCGAACAAAATTATTGTTTGTTTCTTTACTTAAATACTCATCTATCTCAAAAAGAAATGAATGAGCAAGCAATCTAGGAGCATCAAATTCTACTTGAGGAAGTCCTAGTCCTGATAATGGCAAATAGTCTGGTCTCCATACAAAAGCCTCAAGCATAAAAAACAAAAAATCTAAAAATCCTTCATCAAATTTTTCGTAACTGGATATAACATTACGCAGAATGCTAAAGGATATATTGTCGTAATAGTTGGCTATATCAGTAACTACAACATACTTGAATTCTGCTGAAAATTCATAAATTCTTTTTTGAAATTGAGGCCACAGTTCCCACCATGGATAAGGAAAAGATTCATCTATATCAGCCTCTGATTTTGGTTTAGTATGACTTCTGCTATAAAAAGCTCTATTAGATGGTTGAGCATCTTTTATAGATGGTTCAAGCTTGTTTACTAAAGTTTGTAATACCACCGCATCATCAGCACTAGGTAATTGAAGATGTCTACATACTCCGTACTTCTTTTCTCTCCTAATAACATACGAATTATTAGGTCTATAATCACCTTTAACTACTTGATCGCGAATAATGACAATAAGTCTGTCTTTGTTAACATGAAAATCATAATAGTCATATAAGTCTAATATTGACTGATTTCTTAAACCATTTCTAACTTGCTTCCAGGCTTTTTTCATGGTTGGAATCTGAAAGCAATTATCTAAAGTTAAACTTCTATTCTTAAATCTTGGAGTATTAACAGACATAGAATTGATTATTCAGATAAGTAAGTAGAATCCATAAGTGTGTTTTTTGTTGATTTCCACACTTCTAAGTAGTCAATAGTTAGTTTATAACTTTTCTTAAACATCCACATGAATCAAGTCTTCTTTTTAGCATTGGGTTTAAACCCAATGCTGTTTAATGCTTTGAGCAAAAAAACCCCCGCTGTAAAGCCGAGGGATTCCATATCTTTAGTCTAATTCAATACTCTATCCCAACAAATCTGCTTGTTCCAGAGCTTCTTTAGACTCTTCAACTTCCGCCGCCTCTGGTGAACCTTTAAACGCCACTCGCAAGAAAGGTGGCGCTAAGAATGTCGTCAGAATCACCATAATGATAATCGCTGCTTCTAAAGGCTTACTCAAAACCCCACTAGCTGAACCAATTCCCGCAAACACCAATCCCACTTCACCACGAGGAATCATACCAACCCCAATCGCCAAGCGGTTAATTTGAGGTTGACCAATAAATGTCCAACCTGTAACCAATTTTCCGATAATCGCTACCCCAATTAAGAAAACAGCAATCACTAATCCTTCCCGATTTTCCGGAACCGCAGGATTGAGAACACCTAAATCTGCTTTCGCACCCACAGCCACAAAGAAAATGGGGACTAAAATATCGGCAATGGGAACCACTTGCTTATCCAATTCTTTGCGTTTATCCGTTTCATCCAAAACCAATCCCGCTGCAAATGCTCCTAAAATCGCTTCTAATTGGATTACATTCGCTAAGAACGCCATTAAAAACGCAAAGGTAAACGCAGGAATAACCAATTGTCCTCGCGTTTGTAACTTATCCGCGATCGCCACAAAGGAGCGGTTGAAAAATTTACCCAGGAAAATAGAACCGAGGAGGAAAACAGTCGCACTAATAATCAGATAGATAACGTTGAAAACGTCAACTTCACCTGTTTTAGCCAGACTAGCAACCACGGCTAAGACGATGATACCCAAGACATCATCAATAACCGCTGCCCCGACAATAATTTGACCTTCTTTTGATTTGAGACGCCCTAATTCCGAGAGAACTTTAGACGTAATCCCAATACTGGTGGCGGTTAACGCTGCACCTGCAAAAATTGCCGGAATCGCGGCAACATTAAAGAAAAACATTAACCCGGCTGTACCCGCTGCAAAGGGGGCGACGACTCCCACCACCGCCACAATTGCCGCTTGATAACCGACTTCTTTGAGATCCCGTAGATCCGATTCTAAGCCAATCTCAAATAAGAGGATGATTACCCCGATTTCAGCTAAAACCGAGACGACTTCACTCTGGGTTTCAAAGACATTGACAACAGCCTCTGGGCTTAAATCACCAATCCATTGCAGCAGCTTCATCAGTAGCGAATCAGCCGCAACTGCGCCACTTTCGGGGAAAACAAGCAGATGCAATGCTGAAGCACCCACAACAACACCGCCGACTAATTCACCTAAAACTGGCGGTAAATCAACTGCCTTGGATAACTCTCCGCCCAGTTTACTGGCAAGATAAATGATAACTAAACTGAGCAACACACCAGCGAGTACAATTGACCCATTTTCTGGCGCTGTTGCTAATATGGGAATTGGTTGTATCAGGTCGGAAAAAATCATGGTCTGCATCTATTGTTTATTTTCAAGTCTGTGAGATTGATTGATGAGTTACCTTTGAGGTTGAGTGACACTCAAATATATTTAGCCCCTCCATAGAGTGCGCTGAGATAAAAGGAATACCTATCGCACAACCCTAACGTGATCAATTTATTGGCAGATCATCTAGCTCGGTTTTTGGGTACAGACCTATCCTTATCGGTCTAGACAAAGGTTTGCATCTGGTTAATTGGCAAAAACAAACCTTATTTTACTAAGTTTAAGTTGTACTATAATTATAAGTCTTTATGGCAAAATTAAGAAAATTTACAGATTTAATATTCTTAATAATTATCCCAATCCTTTCTTATCATCCCTAATTAGAACCGGCTAGTTGCTGATGGCAACATCATCGGATTGAGTGGGATAAGCAGTAGACAATATACCATTTGCTGGAAGTTCATATCTCTTGACCACAGCAACGGCTTGCCGCAATGCTTCTGTCCGATCAACGTGCAAATTATGGGCAGGTAACATTGACAGAATGCCCAATTTTTCCAGGCGTCGTTTAATCTGACCCGTAGCACCAACAATGAAGACTTGACGACCTTTATCAATAGCTTCTTGGATGGAATTTTCAATCGCCAACGAAGAGGTAACACCCAAGTGTGGAACATCACTTAAGTCTACAATCAGGACATCATGATCTGCCATCGCATTTTGCTGACGGGAGATTGCCTTGGATACCCCAAAGATCATCGGTCCACTTAGGTGGAACAATAGGATGCGACCATCAGTTTGATCAATCAGTTCTTTCTCTTCAGGGGTCATCTGGATAGCATCATCGGCATCCGTAATCGTCTTAACATCCTTGGCTTGAAGTTTGGAGAGACGTTCAATGGTCAATAGATTAGCAACGAATACACCAACGCCAACAGCAACAATCAAGTCAACAAATACAGTCAGGATGATCACGCCATACATAATCATGGCGCCCTTAATCGAAACCTTATGCGCTCGCTTCAGGAAACCCCAGTCGATAATATCTATACCAACCTTGAGGGCAATTCCAGCCAGAACCGCCATCGGAATCCAAGCCGTTAGACTAGCAGCACCTAAAATGACGACTAGCAAGATTAAGGCACGAGTTAAACCTGATATGGCAGTTCTAGCACCAGTTTGGATATTCACCACAGTTCCCATGGTTGCACCAGCGCCAGCGATACCGCCACATAATCCGGATGCTAAGTTTCCTAACCCTTGACCAATTAATTCTTTGTTCGAGTTATGCTGACTACGAGTTAAGCTATCGGCAACAACGGAAGTGAGTAGAGCGTCAATACAACCGAGCATCGCCAAAACCAAGGCATTAATGAGCATGGTTTGGAATTCTGCCGCGCTAAAAGTTGGAACCTGTAAAGTAGGTAAAGCTTGAGGGATTTCACCAATGCGGCGAATATCGCCCATCTCAGGGAACACAACCAATGCTACTACCGTTCCGATCACCAGCGCGATTAACTGGGGCGGTGGGAAAAACTTCTTAACATTAGACGGCGCAGATTGCAATAAAAATGGCTGTACTACCAGAATCGTAACCGTCAAAACCGCCAGAGCCGTTTCACCGGGCTGGATATCGCGTATAAGATCAGGTATGTCTTGGATTGTACCCAGGATGCCACCGGAAGGACTATCCTGTCCCAGAAATGGTGCAAGTTGCAGGATGACCAGGATAAATCCAATCCCAGACATAAATCCAGATACTACGGTGTAGGGCATCAGGGTAACGTATCGACCCAACCGCAATGTACCCATAATAATCTGGAATACCCCTGCCATCATGACTACAGTAAATGCCATAGCCATACCCTTTTCTGTACCCGCCGTCGCCGTCAGGTTAGCGATAACGGCAGTCATGACCACGGTCATTGGACCTGTGGGTTCAGAAATGAGAGTGGGTGTACCACCAAATAGGGCAGCAAAGAAGCCAACTAAAACTGCACCCCAAAGACCTGCTAAAGCGCCAGCACCAGAGGCAACACCGAAAGCCAGTGCCATGGGGAGGGCGATAATCGCAGCAGTAATCCCCCCGAATATGTCACCTTGCAGGTTTCTAAAATGTATACGATTCGTGATTCGCATTAGACTCGGAGGAGTGAGAGAACGACGGTACACTCAGAAAGCGTCAAGTCTTTGGAACACTATCTCATAATTTCCGCGAAGAGTTAAGGTTTGTAACGCTTCCTAATATTTCTTCAATTAGATTAACTGACGATGCTCCATTCTTTGCATTTGGATTTTCAATAGAAAGCATAGAGAGAATGCTTATAGCTGGGGAAGCTGGGGGAGTCGTGAGTTAACTGCTCTACGTTACACTGTTCCCTGTTCCCTGTTCCCTAACAAATGACAAATGACAAATGACGATCACCGCCGTTAACTTTAATTGTCCCTACCTACTTATCTATGGATTGCATACAGGTCAATAAAATTCGGTCTTATGGCTATACAGGTTATCTGCCAGAAGAGCGGGTACTTGGACAATGGTTTGAAGTGGATCTGACGTTATGGTTAGATTTAGCTCCCGCCGGTGAGAGTGACGACATAAAAGACACTCTGGATTACCGCCAAGCCATTGACACGGTTAAGCAACTGATCGCCAACTCTAAGGTTTCCTTAGTGGAAAAATTAGCCAGCGCGATCGCAGATGCTCTGTTAAAGCTCGATAGAGTCGAGCGAGTACAAGTGCGGCTGAGTAAACCTGCTGCTCCTATCCCTGACTTTGGCGGCACAATTACAATTGATATCACTAGACCGGGTGTGGGGTGACCAGGTGCGGAGTTTCGGGTGTCGGGTGAGTAGCAGAAAATCCTTCGAGGTTGAGAAATTAGGACGCCTCACCATGCCCCCTTTCAACGTTACGCGATCGCTAAATCCGTCTCAGTCGGCTTCCGTGGATGAACGCCTTGCTCCACCTGCATCCATTCCTGAAACACGTCTTCAATAAATATTCGTTTCTTCTTCCCCCTCTCATTGACTACCTGTACTTCAACTTTGAGAGTGGGTAAATACACACCATCTACAATTTGATGCCCATAAGCGACAACTTTACCCACGTTCCCAGTTGAACGATGATGGGCATAGTCGCCAATGTTTAGCATGATATTCATAGTTCCCACAAGCATTCGCTAAATGGACAATGCATACCATAGCAACAGATTCAAGTTATTGCAATACTTCTTAATCTTACGCAGCTATTGTTACATCACTTCATGTTTCTCTCATTTTTCTGTCATTTGTCATTTGTCATTTGTCATTTAGAATACCCAGGAGCAAATCACGAATCCAAAGCTTGCCAGTCTGATTATCCACTCAATAACGCTTCCACAAACTCATAACTTGAGAAGGGACGTAAATCTTCAATCCCTTCTCCAGCACCGACAAACCGAATCGGCAATCCCAATTGCTGCACGATCGCCAAAGCCACACCGCCTTTAGCCGTACCATCCAACTTAGTCAACACCACACCACTCAATTTTGCCGCTTCCGAGAACACCTCAGCTTGACGCAAACCATTTTGACCGAGGGTAGCATCCAATACCAGCAACGATTCCACCTTCGCCTCAGGTGCTTTTTTGTCAATAATCCGGCGAATTTTCGCCAATTCCTCCATCAGATTTTTCTTATTTTGCAAACGCCCTGCGGTGTCTACCAAAAGCAATTCCGTATTTCGGGCTTGAGCGGCTGTGATTGAATCAAATACCACAGCGGCTGGATCAGTATTCTTGCCCGGATTAGCAATCACCTCTGTGCTACTGCGTTCTCCCCAAATCTTCACCTGTTCCACCGCCGCCGCCCGGAAGGTATCGGCAGCACCAATCAAACACTTGTAATCCGATTTATTGGCTAAGTGAGCCAGTTTGCCAATCGTGGTGGTTTTTCCCGCACCATTTACCCCAGTCATCAACCAGATATTCAGGGTGTCTTTTTCCGGGAAAAAAGTGGAACCGTAAGACTCGCGACAGGGTTTATCCAGTAAATCCCGGAGAATTTGTTTCAAATAGGCGATCGCCTGTTCAGGAGGCAAAACTTCCTGGCGCATTCTAGCTTGCAGGGTTTCAATAATGTAATCCGTTGCCTCGATACCCACATCGGCTTGCAACAGCAACGCCTCAATTTCCATCACGGCGTCTTGGTTCAACGGACCTTGACCGACAATAGACTTGAGTTGATTGACTAAGCCGCGACGAGTTTTGCCCAATCCAGAACGAAGCTGTTTTAGCCAGCTAATTTCCTCAGCGGAGACATCCTCAGGGGTACGCCCTTGATCGGCTAAGACTTTGGCTGACCATAAAAATTCTTCATCCAAGGCGATATCCGCCTCGGCTTCGGGTTGGGTTGTGGGTGGCGCGACAGATTCTGGTTCTGGCGTCTCAATTGCCGTTGCTTCAAGCCGTTTAAGTCGTTCTTCCCGTTCGGATTTCCTTGCCCAAATCGGCACAGTTGCTGATTCTTCAGCCGCCCCAGGTTCAGGTTCCTCTGTGTCAGTTTCCACGTCGGCTATGGTATCTGAAGCCGTTGGAGCCTCCGTTTCTTCAGGTTCTACTTGTTCGGTGTCGGTTTCCGCCTCAGTTACAACCGGAGATTCTGGGGAGGTGGCTGTACTACTCTGATCAACTCTAACTTCTGCTTCCTCTGCTTCCTCTGCTTCCTCTGCTTCCTCTGCTTCCTCTGCTTCCACCGTTTCCTCTGCTTCCACCGTTTCCTCTGCTTCCTCTGCTTCCTCTGCTTCCACCGTTTCCGGGGCAGTTTCTGTGGCTTCTGTACTCTCTGTTAGTTCAGCCTGGGCAGATTCAGCCGTGTCAGGTTGTACCTCTGGCGCTTCAGTTTCAGCTTCTGAGGGCGCTGACTCCTGCTTTTGCAGGTTTGTATAAGCAGCTTTTGCCCAACTCAGATAATCGTCAGCAACTGTTGATGATTGCTCCTGAGTAGCAGACTCACTCTCCGATTTCGGCGATTCAACCGGGGGAGTGGTTGACTGCTGTTCTTGCTTCTCTTCTTTCTCCTCGGAAGAGGCTGCACTTTTACCAACTTGGCGGCGGAACCAATTAAATACCATTGCACCTAATTAGAGATAGTTGTGAGTTGTCAGTTTTGAGCTTGCTTTCAAGGGAAGCGAGTATGACAAAGGACAAAGGACAAAGGACAAAGGACAAAGGACGAATGACGATCCTCGTTCACCTGGGCTAACCGACTTACTTAACTTATTTCTAGAGCTGAAGACTCCGACTCATTTATGCAGGTAGTGACGCGCCGCAACACGCCATTCACAAATCGATGCCCTTCTTGATCGCTGTAGCGTTTAGCCAGTTCTATGGCTTCGTTAATAGCTACCCGATCAGGAATCCCTAAAAATGCCATTTCTGCCACCGCTATTCGCAAAATATCGCGGTCAATACGGGGTAAGCGATTGATTTGCCAATCTTTGAGTGATTTAACCAGTATTTCGTCAATTTCGACTTGCCTACGACGAATCGCCTGTAGAATTTCTATCGCATAAGCCCGCACGTCGGCTTGATTCGCAAGCTGAATCATTTCCGGGATTTCTACCGCGACACCGATACGGTTAATCGCCTTCTGAGTCAGTTCAATGGCTTCAGCAACCATCGTTTTGGAACTTCGCACGTCGATCGCCCGGGTTTCACTACCAAGGAGGCGATCGCTCCCACGTTTGAGTTCGGCTGAGGCTGTTTCTAAGGCTTCGTTAATTTCATCGGTTAGAGTCCTCACGGCGACTAATACCATCTGGCTCAGTTGTTTTTCATCAAGCTGTTCCGGTTCACGAGACATCTGAGAGAGACCTAAAAGTGCCAGTTCACGAGCAATTCTGCGGGGTTGCATGGTTTTGTCCTTTGTCCTTTGTTCTACTAGCTCCCGAAAAGAAGCTAGCTATGTACATCAATAACCCTCTTCCCCAATCCCTAATTACTAGGAACTAGGAACTTTCTTCCGTGGGTAACATCTGCTGTTGCAGCATATCTGATAGAGGTTGCTCTCGCTTCGTCTTGCCGTATGGCATCTGGAGGGGTACACCCATGGATTCACTCGGTCCAACAATTCCACCAGAGATTAGTACCTTAAAGGCATCTTCGATGGACATGGAAAGATTAATCACTTCCGTTTCCGGCACAATAGCATACCATCCGGTGGTCGGATTCGGAGTGGTGGGGATAAAAATATTCAACATGGTGTCGTTGAGTTTGCCTTGAATTTCACCCGTTGCTGTCCCCGTGACGAAGGCGAGCGCCCACATTCCCTGACGCGGATACTCTACCAAAATCACCCGCCGAAATTTACTGCTGGAATCCTTAAGCAAGGTTTCCAATAACTGTTTGAGTGTTTTATAGACTGATCCAGCCAGGGGAATTGCCTGCAACACTCGTTCTCCTAAATCCAGCAACCACCGCCCGACAATATTACGTGCCATTAAGCCAATCAGTAGAATGCACAGGAGGGGCACCGTTAGCCCTACCAGTAAATTCAAGAGATTGACCAAAATGGGGTGGAGGTTATTATAGGGGTTGAGTTGCTTAGGGATACGGGTAAGAAAATTGATCACCCAATTGGCGATGGTAATCGTCAGCCAGATTGTGGTAGCGAGGGGAATCACTACTAGGAGACCGGCGATTAGGTCGTTTTTTAAGTCCTGCTTGAAGCGTTGGATCACAGAGTATTGATTCTCCTTACAATGGCTCTTAAACGTCTGTCATTGCTCTCTCAATTACTGGTATAAGCTGTTGAAACCTTGACCTGATCACGGCAATCACCGCCAGCTTTCCCAGCCGTTGAGGGGGATGAACTCCTGCTCAACCCCCTTTTGCTGCCCCAGTGAAGCAGTACTCCTGGTCGAGGGTTCTATCTTTAGTTGTAAAGCTTGTTAAGAATTGTTGCAAGTATTGATATCTCGATTTAAGCTTGTTCAAGGGGGGTGTACGGTTAACTATCTTAAAAAACTTGTATCACACCTTACAGTTTATCTAACTGTGGGGGTTTGGGGGAGCAATAAGACCGAGGTGAATCAATACAACATAGGCTAATAGTTCTTGATCTGTTGGTCTTCAGAAAGAGAGTTGGGAATCGGTTCCCTCAATGGTGGGCAGTTGTTCATCCTTAAGTTCCCAAACCTTGAGGGTAATTAGATATTCATAAAATGCCTGTAAGGTACACCAAGTAAAGCCAGCGCGTCCATCCAAGAAGCCTCCGAGGAAAATGTACATATAGAGAAAGCGTAGTAATGGACGAAAGGGCAAGCGTAACGACAGATCTTTAAGAGCATGACGCCGTTCTACTTCCGATCGCCCCAGCAGCAACGCTCCCCAGTTGACAGTGCCTTGTTCAAGCTGGCGTAAGGTTTCCCGGGCTTCATCGGTGGAGTAACGGTTGTGTTTTTCAATCCAACGGCTAAACCCCTTACTACAGGTATAGTGAGGGTAGGTTTCTTGCAAAAACCCTGTAGATCCATGACAGACTTCTCGTTCTGTATGACCATAATCGGTAAACCAGACTTGACCTTTTCGCAGTAAACGAAGTTGGTAACGGGGATACTGAGTACAGTGACGAATCCATCGATTCATGAACATCACCCGTTCGGCGACATAGTATCCCACGTACTGGTTGTCCTTTATCGCCTCTAGGCATTCAGCAAATAGGGCTGGGGTCATCCGTTCATCGGCTTCTAGGATGTAAGCCCATTCATACTTAGTCGGGAGGTTCTCCAGCATCCAAGTACGCTGACGCCCATGACTTTCAAAGGGATGAGATACAACTCGCACAGGATAACGTTGGGCAAATTCTACCGTGCGATCGCTACTACACGAATCCACCACAATGATGTCATCCGAGAGCCGCGCTGAGTTGATGCACGCTTCAATATCTCGTTCTTCGTTGTAGGTGAGGATATAAATCGAGAACATGTCAAAGGTTGTAAAAAAATGAGTCTAGCTAAAGCGGTTTGCTGAAATTGAGAACCCCAATCCGCCTCAATGCCAATCGTAACCGATGGCACATAAAAGCAGAACTGGGGATTACCTACAGCAGTTGGCAACTGGCTCAAATAGAGGTTATTTGTTATCTCGGAATGGGTGATTAGGACGCTTTGGTGTATCTTCTTTGAATCGTAAATCTCGATCAACTGACAATTTAGAGACTATTATCAAACCTTTTTGCCTGTTGCTCGCATAGCAATGACTTGCAGATTAACTGCTCAAGTTCCGCAATCCCATCCAGCCAATGATGCTGTAGCCAATGGCTAACAGTAAGCTGCTTAAACCGATGCGGATACCTCTTTTTAATGCCTCAGTTCGGGCGCGTTGCTCAAGTTCTTGTCTACGACTGCGGATTTGAGTCTGAGCTTGCTCAGTTCTTTGAGCGATCGCTTCGGGATCTGTTTTAAGCGCCTGCAATTGTTCTCGGAGTGCCTGGAGTCGCTGGAGTTGCTCTCCTTGAGCTTGACCGCTTTCAATGGCTTGGTCTAGTCGTTCTAGCTGTTGTGGATCTTCAAGCAGAGTATCAATTTGCTGAACTTGCGTTTCCAGTTGGGTTTCAGCTTGCTGGGCTTGCTGAGTAATCTGTTCTATCGCTTGATTGCTTTGGATGCGGACATTGTTAAAGTGCAAGGGGACAAGCAACAGGAATAGTAAACCCAATAGGCTGGAGAGTAAAAATGCCCAGAATCTCAAGTCCGTTATTGACGATTTTCGCTCCGGTAATGAGCCACCACTGTTATTGCTGATCCAAGATCCTGTTACCAAAAAGGCAATTCCCACCATCGGGATAACACCCCGATCAACGAGCTGGGTGGTTAAATTAAGCTGCCATTCATTCTGAAGGGGGCTAACACCAGGAGAGGGAATAATCAGGATCAGATAATCCAACAGGGACGATAGGATCATGATCAATCCGACTATCTTAAGTGCTAAACCCGCGAACGAAGAATACATAGTACTACTTTTCATTGAACCTGATTCCGCGACGGATACCCCATCGTCTTACGTTGGGTCCGAAATCGCGCCCACTATGGTTTACAAGCAGGTTTTTAATGGTGAGAAACCCAGGAACCTGCAAAACCTGTTTTAGTCCCAACGATACCACTTTGCGTTACTAAGGCAAGTCCTTAGCAATCCCCGCCGTCTACACAGTGGAGTAGTGGAATTTTTTACCCTAGAACCGAGTGTACCCCATACGGTATGGGACAATTAGGGTTCATGTATGACTTGCCCATATTAACTCATGGATATTTGAATGATTACCCTAGGGGTCTACTGCAATTATCCAACGAAACGGGCGGCTAGACCAAGTTACCTGTTGAGCCGGAGGAGCACAGATTGATGAAGAAAATTGTCGAAGTTTTGCCTGATAAAGCCGCGCTGATTGAGCGATCGCGTGATGTTGTCCTCACGAAGATACAGGAGGCAATCCAACGCTCAGGGCGCTGTACCCTGGCTTTAGCGGGGGGCGGTACACCCAAGCCCCTCTATGAAGCCCTAGCTAGCCAGAATCTACCCTGGGATAAACTGCACATCTTTTGGGGTGATGAACGCTATGTTCCAGCCGATCACCCGGATAGCAATCAAGCGATGGCGCGTCAGGCTTGGTTGGATCACGTTGATATTCCAGCCACGAATATTCACCCCATTCCCACAGACGGAGAGTCTCCGGAAGCAGATGCCTCGAAGCATGATACTCAACTGGGGGAGTTCTTTGGTGTAGCCGCTGACGAGTTTCCCCAATTTGATCTGATCTTATTGGGTATTGGTGACGACGCGCATACGGCATCTTTATTTCCTCATACCCAAGCGCTACAGGTTTGCGATCGCCGGATTACTTTGGGCAATAAAGAGGGTCAACCTCGGATCACTTTTACTGTACCCTTGATTAACCAAGCCCATTGCGTGATGTTTCTGGTGGCGGGGGCGGGTAAGCAACCTGCGTTGGCTCAAATCTTCGCGGCTGAGGCTGACCCCTTGACCTATCCGGCGCGGTTTATTCAGCCTCAAGGGGAATTGTGGTGGCTTTTAGATCAGCAAGCCGGTCAAGCGGTGAAAGGCTAATGCTCATTTCCACGACAGAGAATCCGTGAGCCTGATGTAACAAGTTATTAAGGTAGAACGGTTAACTGTGTTTTGATGAAGGAGGAAGGCTCATGCTGACTCGAAGGATTTCGGCGGTTTTGTCCTCAGTAGAAACGTTGCATGCAACGTCTCTACGTGAAACCGCTTTTGTTGCTAATTTTGAATGCGTGAATCTTGAATAGCTTATGATTGTTTGCCCTAACTGCAATCACCAAAATCCAGACGGTGCGACTCAATGCGAAGCCTGCTATACACCTTTACCGGCAAGCATGAGTTGTCCCAACTGTGGTACAACAGTTCAAACAGACGCTAGCTTCTGCGGTCAATGTGGTTTTAACCTGAAAGCCAGTGGCTCAACGGGAAGCCCAGATACACCAGCTCCAGTGTCGGTTCCCGATGTACCCGATTTAGACCCCCCTGACCCTCTAATTGAACCCGAACCTCTTTCAATGAGTTCCCAATCACCCATCCCTGACCCGCAACCCGATCCCCCTCCTGATCTACCCGTTACCCAGGTTGGTCAATCCGGAACGACAACAGAAGAAGAAGAAAAGCCAGCCCCACCGGAGCCGGAAACAGAACCCCCTCCGCCCCCTGTAGCCACACCAAAGCTAGGTAGTGTCACACAGTTGCAGGTGCAGTCCGTTTATCTGCTGCATCTACAAACCCAGACCAAAATGGAACTCCCCTCCCATCTGAGTGTGATTCATATCGGTAAACCTAACGATCAGATTCCCCCTGATATTGATGTGTCTGGCTTTCCGAATTCTGAGATTGTTTCACGAGTTCATGCAGATATTCGTGTTGAGGGAGATACCTACTATCTTGAAGATGTGGGCAGCGCCAATGGAACATACATCAACCATACGCCGTTACCGAAAGGTGATCGCCATCGCTTACGCAAAGGCGATCGCATTAGCCTAGGCAAAGGGGACATGGTAACGTTTTTGTTCCAAGTGTCCTGAGTCGCTTGCCTATGTACTGAAGCTGAGGGGGGTTAATCATAAAAAGCCTGATTTACAGGTAAATTCTATAATGTTTCCGGAAAAATCTTTTACCGTGTTGACTCCTGACCATTGACAAATAGTTAGGGTTGATCGATGGTATCCCTCAAGGACAACCTGTTCTAGACTCATGGGACACTCTAGAAGTATTCAGTCAGTCGAAAGGACCCACGTTTTTGAATGATGTAATACCGGTGATTACTCTGACCCTGCTGCATCCTCTCCAGTCCGTACCTGTTCAAAGTTGGCCCTTTAAATCGGAATCGGTGATTCGGATTGGGCGGTCTACGGATAATGATGTCATTTTATACAGCGCCGTCGTTTCACGTCACCATGTTGAACTTCGGCGGAATGGTTCAGGTTGGCGAATTATCAGCTTAGGTGCTAACGGAACCTATATCGATGGAAAACGCATTACCCAGACGCCGGTTGTGGATGGGATGATTATCCGTCTAGCTAGTTCAGGACCGAAAATTCAGATTCATCTGCATGACGACATCCGTCCTGTAGAATCGTCAACTCATGCCAAAAAGCGCACGTCTTCTGGTAAGGGTATGCTCGATCAATCTAAAGAAACCCTGGTTGATGCTGAACATCAGCCAACCCAACAAGAATAGTGATCTAAGTAGGGCTTGCTGCACAAAGCCAAAACCATTAACAATCAATACTTTGAGCTTTATTGACAGAGGGTTTGATTCAAGGAAATCGGGTAGCATCCTTCATAAGTCTGGCATCACCTTGCTCAAGACAAATGTACCCTTGCTCCCCCAGCTTCCCCATCTCCCCCAGCTCCCCCAGCTCCCCCAGCTCCCCCAGCTCCCGGAATGGAGGTTTGCCCTAAAGTTTTTTTAACCGGATCTAGCAGATGCTGAGGCTCTAAGGTTAAAGTAAGAGAAAATTTATGATGAATACGAGTCAGCTAAATTGCTAGGGACTTTTAACCTTTTTATAACCTATTGTGATCGATCTGAGATTAGGATGAACTGACATGACTTCTCCCAATAATGAAGACCGAGAGCTTCAGCGCCGGGAACACGATCTGATCCAACGAGAGCGAGAACTCCGACTACGCGAACTGGAAGCGGAAATTAATCAACCTCCTCTCTACCAAACCGTTAAGCATGAGCAACCAGAAGGAAAGCTGCAACGGTGGGGGAGAAAGCTAGTGATGTTCGGTAAGTTCTTAGCCTTTGTCGTGGCGGCGGTTCTGGTTGTACGGGTGAGTGCTGCGATCGCGACGATTATGATTATCGGTGTTATTGGCTTTATTGGCTATAAGATTTTCCTCGAAGGCGATAAGAAGTCTTAGGGAACAGGGAATTTAACTCTTGCATTTGATCGGGGCGGGTTTAGTTAAGTTAGAGGTTTTCTCCTGAACGTTATCGGTCAAACCCGCCCCTACACACTCAAACCTGCCTTCATCTCACCCAAAGCGTGAATCAGAAAAAACTATGAGCTATACCGCAGATAATACCAGCTTACTCAGGGATTTGGAGCGAGTGGTGAGAGTGCGCCATCAAGCGGCGACGCATCTGAGTCAAATTGCCAAACGGCTAAACCAAGCCGAATTGGACGCTGAAGAAACCTCCGGTAAATTGAGTCTAGAACGGGAAAGCGAAGATATCCAGATTGCCAGTGACAATTTGCAGAAGGGTTTATTTCGGCTGCTGGTATTGGGAGACTTGAAACGAGGTAAGAGTACGTTCCTCAATGCCTTGATTGGTGAGAAGTTATTGCCAGCCGATGTGAATCCTTGTACAGCGCTACTGACAGTTTTGCGCTACGGAACTCAAAAAAAAGTCACGGTTTATTTTAAAGGGGATAAACCACCAGAATCCCTCGATTTCGCCAGTTTTAAGCAAAATTATACCATCGATCCAACCGAAGCCAAACGCCTGGAGGCTGAGAACAGTTCGGCATTTCCCGACGTTGACTATGCCGTTGTCGAATATCCCTTGCCCCTCTTAGAAAAAGGGATTGAAATTGTGGATAGTCCGGGGCTGAACGATACCGAAACCCGGAATGAATTATCACTCAACTATATCCATAACTGCCACGCTATCTTGTTTGTCTTCAGGGCGATGCAGCCTTGTACATTGGAAGAACGCCGCTATTTAGAAAATTACATTAAAGGGCGCGGATTAACGGTTTTCTTTCTAATTAACGCTTGGGATGAAATCGGCAAAGGATTGATTGATCCGGATGATCCCGATGAACTTGAAGAAGCACAAAATCGGTTACGCACCGTATTCCAAACCTATCTAACTGATTACTGTCAAAAAGATGGACAGAATCGCTATGAGGAACGAGTGTTTGAGCTTTCCTCCCTGGAAGCCTTGCGGCGGCGGGTGAAAGATGCAGAGGATTCCCTAGAAGGAACAGGATTCCCAGCATTTTTAGGGGCGCTGAATACCTTTTTGACCCAAGAACGCGCCGTGGCACAATTACGCCAAGCGAGAACGTTGGCGCGTCAAGTTTATAGCCGTACTCACGAAGCGATTGAACGGCGAATTCCCTTACTAGACCAAGATATTCAGGAATTAAAACAACGGATTCAGGGGGTTGAACCGGAGTTTGAGCAATTAACCCAAATCCGCGATCAATTCCAGGATGAAATTCGGATGATGCGGGATACAAAAGTTAAAGCGGTGGCGGATTCGTTTCGCACTTATGTGCTGAACTTAGAAAAGACATTTGAATCTGATTTCTTACGCTATCAGCCCACAATTGACTTTCTGGAGTTCTTGCAAGCGGAGAGACGGGAGGCGTTTAATGCGGCATTAAAGCAAGCGTTTGAGCAGTATATTCAGGATAAATTAGCTGAGTGGGAACGCACGGCGGAGGAGTATTTACAAGAGGGGTTTTCCCAACTTGCCCAAAGTGCCGCTAACTATGGCGCAACCTATAATCAAATTGTTGATTCCATGACTGAGAAGTTAATTGGACAAACGATACCGTCAGGCGTTCGGGTTGATGCAGGGGAAGAGTCACCCACTTGGGCAAAATGGGCGATGGGGTTTTTCTCCTTAGCGTCAGGAAATGTGGCGGGTGTGGCGTTAGCGGCGGCTGGGTTTACTTGGCAAAATATCCTGGTGAATTGGTTAGCGGTAATTGGGATTAGCAGCTTTTTATTAATTTTTACGGGGCTGACGTTTTGGAATCCTATTGGATTAGCGTTGATGGGTTTGGGTGTGGGCGCACTGCAAGCCGAACAAGCCCGCAAAGAGGTGATTAAAGCGACAAAAAAAGAGTTTGTGAAATATTTACCGCAACTCAGTCAGGAACAACAAGAACCGATTCGTCAAGCGGTGAAAGATTGTTTTGATAGTTACGAACGGGAAGTAATTCAACGCCTTAATGATGATATTAAATCCCGTCAAGCCGAGTTAGATAACTTGCTGGAGCAAAAAGAATCTCGTGAGATTAATCGGCAAACTGAGTTAAAACGGTTGAGAGGTTTAGATGCTGATATTTTAGCTGAATGTCGGCAGGTTGAATCTGTGTATGAGGAGTTATTGTTAGTACCGGGTGAAATTTAAGCACATGGTAGGGTGGGCAATGCCCACCTATTTTATCAGTTGTAGGGGCGGGTTTTACCGATAAGGTTTTACCAAAAACCGATAACTTGACTAAACCCGCCCTTCTCTCAGATAACTTGGTATGAACATAGTTAAGGGAAAAATAACCAATGAGTTACAAAATAGAAACAGACAGTTTCCTGAATAATTTAGAGCGAGTTGCTAAAGTGCGATCGCAAGTTGCCAGGAGTCTGGGTGAAATCGCCCAAACCCTGGAACAGGGGGAAACCCTGGGCAAGGATACCTCCGGCAGTTTGGGGTTGGAACGGGATATTGATGATTTAAGCCGAGCCAGTACAAATTTAAAACAAGGTGTATTCAGATTGCTGGTTTTGGGTGATATGAAACGGGGCAAAAGTACGTTTCTGAATGCCTTAATTGGCGAGAACTTATTACCCTCCGATGTGAATCCCTGTACCGCCTTATTAACCGTTTTGCGGTATGGGACAGAAAAAAAAGTTACCGTTCATTTTAATGATGGCACACCCCCGGAAGATATTGACTTTAAAAGTTTTAAGCGCCGCTACACAATTGACCCCGCCGAAGCCAAACAACTGGAACAACAGAAGAAACAGGCATTCCCTAATGTTGATTATGCTGTCGTAGAGTATCCCTTACCGTTATTACAAAAAGGTATCGAAATCGTCGATAGCCCTGGACTTAATGATACCGAAGCCCGGAACGAGTTATCTCTGGGATATATCAATAATTGCCATGCGATTTTATTTGTACTGCGAGCAACTCAGCCTTGTACCTTGGCTGAACGCCGTTATTTAGAGAATTATATTAAGGATCGGGGATTATCAGTTTTCTTTTTAATTAATGCTTGGGATCAGATTCGCGAAAGTTTGATTGATCCAGATGATACCGAAGAATTAGAAGAATCGGAAGATAAAGTGCGGCGTGTATTTCGAGCTAACTTAGCCGATTACTGTCAAGTTGATGGGCATGATATTTATGATGAACGGGTGTTTGAGATTTCCGCGATTAAAGCGCTGCGGTTACGAGTGAAGCAGCCAACGGCGTCTCTGGAAGGAACCGGATTTCCGGAGTTTCTGGGTGCATTAAGTACATTTTTGACCAGCGAACGCGCCGTGGCTGAATTCCGCCAAGCCAGAACCTTGGCGCGTCAAGGGTATAGTCATGTGCGGGAAGCGATTGAACGGCGGATTCCGTTGCTGGAACAGGATGTTCAGGAGTTAAAAGAACGGATTAATTCCGTAGAACCTGAATTTAAGAAGCTGAATGATATCTGTCAGCAATTCCAAGCTGAAATCAAATCGGTACGGGATAGTAAGGCAAAAGCGGTGGCTGATTCCTTCCGCACATACACTTTAAATTTGGGGAATACGTTTGAAGCCGATTTCATGCAGTATCAGCCGGATTTTCAATTCATGGATTTTTTGAGTCGAGGGAGACGGGAAGCCTTTGAAGCTGGACTGCAACAGGCATTTGAGCGGTATATAAATGATAAATTATCTGCCTGGAGTTTAATTGCCGAAAAAGAGATGGATGGGGCGTTTTTGCAGTTATCGAAAAGTGCAGCAAATTATGGTGCATCCTATACCAAGGTGACGGAGAAAATTACCGAAAAGTTAACCGGACAACGCATCTCTCCGGTGATTGGGACAACCCCAGAAGATAATGCTCCCGCTTGGGCAAAATGGGCAGCGGGACTCTTTTCCTTAGCAAGAGGAAATATTGCCGGGGTAGCCATGGCGGGGGCGGGGTTTGATTGGAAAAATATCGCTCTTAATTTTATTACGGTGATGGGTGTCGGGGCGATGATTACAGCGGTTTCAGGGGTGGTTTTAGGACCCGTGGGATTGGCATTATTAGGGTTAGGGGTTGGGGTTGTGCAAGCAGATCAAGCGCGGAAAGAGTTGGTGAAAGCGGCGAAGAAAGAGTTAGTTAAATATTTGCCTCAAGTCGCACGAGAACAATGGCAACCGATTCACGATGCGGTGAAAGAATGCTTTGATGTGTATGAGCGAGAAGTGACGGAACGGATGAATGATGATATTAATGCTCGCAAGTCAGAGTTGGATAATTTAATCGCTCAAAAAGAGTCCCATGAGATTAATAATGGGGCAGAATTAGAGCGGTTGAAGACATTAGAGACAGATGTGTCATCGGAAGTGGAACGAATTGAGGCGGCGTATCAGACGTTGTTGGTAGAAGCGAGTTGAGGGATGAAATACTTTTCACAATCTTCGAGGAAGGTGTGTAGGGGCGGGTTTCACTACTATCGTTTTTTACCGCACCCCTAAGTGACTAAACCCGCTCCGACTAAGTTTTAAGTAACCCAAAATTGCCCTATCTCTCGGTTCCCTAACCAATGACAAATCACCAATCACCAATCACCAATGGAAAATATGAGAAATTTGCCCCCTTTTATTCCTTACCCCACTGCATGGCTAAGTGCCGTTCTTTTAATTCTGCTCTTTCGGGGAATTTCGGTGATTATCCGGATTATCCTCTCAATCTTACAACTGGGTGATTCTCTGATGGTGATTGCCCCGAAGTGGCGATTCTTGTTATATTTTGTTACGTTACTCTCACCAATAGTAATTATCGCCGTTACTCATCACTGGCTGCACATCGTTCTTGACCGATTTTTCCCAAATACGCGATCGCAGGAAATGGCTGAAGTGACGGGAATTGTCCCGACACTCATGAGTTGGTGGGAAGGCTTCTATGGGTGGATGGCGATTACACTGGCATTTGTGGTGAGTCAAATGATTCAGATTATCTTCCTTCCTCAGATGGGTTCTTTGTATGATACGTTGGCGTGGTGGGATGAATTGAGGGATTTATTCACCTTACCCACCTTGTATCGATTAGTTACGGCGGCGTATCTGTATCAGTTGGAATATCTGGTGCGCCAGCATTTGCTAGCCGTGGGATCAGATCAATCGAATGAGTCGCCGCAGTGAGGTTTTACCGATAATGCTTTAGCTCAAGGGCGGGTTTAATGATATCTGGGTACAACCGAAGCGATAATAGTGAAACCCGCCCCTACAAACCATGTCTTCTACCTTTGGCTAGATATTGTTTTTTGTCCGCTTGCGGTATATTCTCAAAACATCAAATGATCTGGCATACAGACCATGTTAGAACCCGCAAACACAGTCAGCATCTTACAACAACAGGCTGAACCTAAGACATTTTCTGCCGATCAGGTTATTTTCCAAGAAGGTGATCCAGCGAACTATATGTATGGCATATTGGATGGAGAAGTCAACATCTCTGTCAATGGTAAAATTGTGGAAACCATCGGCAAGGGTGAGGTGTTTGGTACCGGAACATTGATTGGAGTAGACGACAGAACCTATAGCGCGATCGCGAAAACAGATTGTACTTTGGCATTTCTGGATCAGCAGCGATTCCTGTTTGCGGTTCAGGAAACACCAATGTTTGCCTTGAATGTGATGAAAAGTTATTCCGAACGCCTCGATCGCTTAACTCATAGTATCATGTCAGATTGAATCCTCTTAAGTCGCTCAGTTTGAGATAATAAGGCACGATAGTATCGTGTCCCTACATCAGGGATAATTGATGGGGTAGGGGCACGGCAATGCCGTGCCCTAATCTAGCGGAATTCAACTGAGGGTTTCAATCCCGTTGCCGGGATTCATTATAAGGAAACTCAACACGCGGAGTATTCGGCTTGAATCTGCCCGTTTCAATCCCGTTGCCGGGATTCATTATAAGGAAACCTCTGAGATCACGGTATTTCCTTTTTTGTGGGTGTTTCAATCCCGTTGCCGGGATTCATTATAAGGAAACATGGTGTGAGATTGTGCCGTGCTAAAAATGATGAGTTCCAGTTTCAATCCCGTTGCCGGGATTCATTATAAGGAAACACGGCGTGAAGATAGAAGCTGTTAAAGTTCCCACCAGTTTCAATCCCGTTGCCGGGATTCATTATAAGGAAACCAAGCACAGGTAATCCAGAAGCCAAAGCACCCGTAACGTTTCAATCCCGTTGCCGGGATTCATTATAAGGAAACTACCAGGTAGGAATATCCCAGACCAGCGATTTAGTGTTTCAATCCCGTTGCCGGGATTCATTATAAGGAAACCTGGCGTAAGTGGGGCGGGTTCAGTTGAGGATTCGGAGTTTCAATCCCGTTGCCGGGATTCATTATAAGGAAACCCCGCCCTCTGAAACCCTTTCTAGCCGGGACTCCCACAGCCACTTTTGACGGCAGACGGAATCCAGGAGCTGAAATGGACTTTTTGCTTTTTTTGCCCTTTTCCAAAAACGGCTGAAATCTTTAATTGTCAAGGTTCCTAGCGTTTTGACGGCAAACCGGGTTTTTCGCCCCCGCTTCGTCCCGTCAAAAATCAGCTTATTCACATCATAGAATGAGTGTCTCCGCTTGTCGAGGTTTTTCTGATCCGTAGGTAATCGTTTTCCGTACCGCACCCGCATCCAACACATAAATGCGAACTGAATCCTCTGCGGGCTTAATCAACTTCTCAACCCTCACCTTGAGTTTAGCAAACTGCACACCTGTCAGAAAACACTCAAACACACTGTACTGCGTGCGCGTGCCATACCCACAAAGCAAATCATGCAACCGCTTGCGCCGCTTATTCGCCGCCTTATTATCCGGCAAATCATAGACAATCAGATAAAATAACGTCTGGTTCTTCATCGAAGACTCAACGGTGGATACACCACCCCCTCCTGTAAATGACGACTCAACAGACGCGCCTGTAACTCCACCCCACGGCGATAAGTACATTGATACCCAAACACCGGATGCTTAAACTCCGAGGTCATCTTTCGTTCAAACGCCTCTAAAAAGGATTTTCGTCCCGTATCCGAAAGCCGATACGCCCCCAAACTTGGTCAAGAGTTGTTTGTTCCTGAACCAACAGCTTGCGCTGCTTCAGGGGACTATTTTTCTGCCCATATCGATACAAAACATTATGCTGATTATGAATTTTCGTCGTAATAATTGCCTTGACTAATTCCAGCCTACGTGCATCATCGCGATGAACATCATATTGGGTTCGTAGTCGGCACTTTAGTGCCATCAGCGCTAAAGCGCTTACTACAAACGGTGTGCGTTCTTCCAAACACAACGCCGCCCCACACAACTGAAAATGGTCATTCAAATGCCGAGCCATGCGCCCCTTTTTATACTCCAAGGGAATCAGCTCACCCTCCCGTTCTTCCACCGCATCAATTACACCATTAATCAACAAGCGATCGCTCCACACCCATTGTTAATGTATTTACTTGATAAGCCCAAGTTAATGGCTGGGCGGGAAAAACATAAATTCCGGCTTGATTAAGATACAAGAGATTTTGCTCGGCATTTGCATCTAAATATCCGGGTTTTTGGGCGGCTTTCCCATGGAGGCGATAGGGTTGGGGAATATAGTCTACTTTAAACAAAGCATAACTGATTGCCCAATTATGTAAGTATTTTTCCGTTTCGTAGAGAATTCCCATCTCCCGCGTGGCAAAAAATAGATTATCGTGTAGCGTTAGCGTACAGTGATAGAGTGTCATTAATCATATCCTTGAGTCATCGAACCCGAATGGCTGGCTAATGACCTAGAAAATGAGTTAAAAAAAGCCTATCTTAACTACGCTCAAAATCATCCTGAAATGCACCCAATGAAAAATGATCAATGATTAATGGAAGCGTGTCAAGGGTAGCACACAATGTTCAAGCCCTATTCCCCCCTTTCAAAGCTCACAAGGGTAGGTTTTTTCAGATTGGGGTTCAGGTGAGACAAGGAAGGAAAGTAGACCAATCTAGGGCTAAAGCCCTTACTACAAGCCGAATCTAATCCACCAAATAAGGTGTGCCACGCCACGACAAAGTTGACACACACCCTGACTAAGGACTAAAATTCTGCCAACAGAGCTGACGGAAATCATCACCCCGATGTTCAAAACTTTGATAGTGGTCAAAGCTAGCACAAGCCGGTGAAAGTAAAACCACAGGCGCATTATCCTGTTGGGCTAATTCGGCAGCTCTAGGAACCGCTCGCGCCATGGTTTCCACAATTTCATAACGAAAATAACCCACCTCCTGTAAGCGTTGGGCAAACGCAGACGCCGCCTCACCAATCAGTAAAACAGCCGCCGCTTTAGCTTGAATGGCGTTCAACCATTGCGTATCATCTCCCGCTTTGGCTTCACCCCCAGCAATTAAAATAACCGGACTATCAACCGCCGCTAATCCCACCTGCGCCGCATCATAGTTCGTGGCTTTACTATCATTAATAAAGTCAATCCCCTGCCAGGTGATAATATGTTCGAGACGGTGAGGAACACCGGGAAAATTGGTAATTGCCTCAACAATTGCCTGTTTCTCAATCCCAGCTAACCGGGCGGCGGCGACTGCCATAAGTAAATTCTGCTGATTGTGATTCCCCACCATCCGCAAGGAATCCACAGGAACAATCGGTTCAGATTCCACCATCACCCAGCCATTCTCAATATATACCCAGGGACGAGGAGTCGCGTCACGCCCCTTAACACTCGTCCAATACGCCTTTGACCAATGGGTTGTCCCCAACTGACGTAAATAGGGGTCATCACCGTTAAAGATTTGATCGTGCGATCGCGACAGTAAGTCAGCTTTGATAGTGTAGTAATTTTCCAGCGTCTTGTGGCGATTCAAGTGATCAGGGGTAAAGGTTGTCCAAACCCCAATTGTTGGGGCTAACTCCCGTGACGACTCAATTTGATAACTACTAACTTCTGCAATCACCCAGTCAATTTTGGATTGGGGTAGTTTCTCATGTAGAGACGCGCCATGGCGCGTCTTGTCGGGCTGCGCCAGAGCCAATTCACAAGCCGCATAGCCAATATTACCGCAGGCGGGAGCATGGAAACCAGCCGCTTGAAAAATAGCCGCAATCAGCGCCGTTGTCGTGGTTTTACCATTCGTCCCCGTGATACCAACCCAAGGAGAGGACTTGAGATAACGCCAAGCCAGTTCCATCTCACCAATCGTATCAATCCCGCGATTCCTGGCTTCAATTAAAACCGGAATATCCCAAGGAACACCAGGACTCACCACAATCAGTTCAGGTAAATCCCCATCGCCAAGAGTGAGCGAATAACCCAGTTTAACCGTAATGCCCTCAACATTAAGGACTTGTTGTTGCTGTTGCAGAGATTCAGACGTTTTGCTATCACTGACTGTTACCGTCCACCCTTCCTGTTTTAGGAGTCGTGCGGCGGCTATTCCGGAGCGTCCCAGACCAATGACGTGAGCGTTAGGCATAACCTGATGATGCTTTGTTCTTAAATCTAATTACCATGTAGAGACGTTCCATGCAACGTCTCTACAGTCCAGGGACTAACAATTCTACCAGAAGATAGCTGTCAGATTCCGGATGAAGTGCGAGATTGAAAGAGACATCCGCCGACAGGTTCCTTATAGTCAATTTCTTGAACAAGTCCAAGCTGATAAAGTTGAGCAAGCGACGATTGGTCGAGAGCAAATTCGCTATCAACTTAAAGAAGGTGCAACATCTGAATCCGAAGAATCTCGTAGTTTCAAGACAATAGCCGTTCGTTCCTCAGGATCAGAAATCGGCTACGTCTCTACAAACTTCGTAGGGGCGTTCCCCTAAAACCTCTCTACCTATATAATGTCAAAGGTCATCGAATAATGTTCGTTGACATCAAACAAGGCTTGACATGATGACTCTGAAAATGAATGGCTGGGTTCGTAGTAGGCACTTTAGTGCCAGAAGCGCTCAAGCGCTGACTACAAACATTTCTCTTAAACGTCTGGCAGCAGCAATGGGTTTAACCCTACTGAGTTGGACGCTACCCGCGAAAGCGCAACCCCTATCGGAGCAACAACTTCCCTCCAGTATTGATCAACTCACCAACCCAGCACAACTTCGACGATTTCAACAACGCCTCCAGCGAGAACAGCCTCTTTTGTATTTATTTTTACAGTTAGAATCGGCTGAGACTGAAAACTTGCAACAGAAAGCTGAACAAGAAATTCGACAACTGTTGCAACAGCCGCCATCGCTACAACAGCAGTTATTCCAGCGACAAATACGAGAACCGTTGGAGCTAGATGACTTGTAATAGCTGTATTTAGTCGCGAAATAAATTGAATTAGGTTCCCTGGAAATAATTGTTCTATTTTTATAGGACATCGGTCAAGAAACTGGGTTTTTTTGGGTGAAAGCTTGATATTTCGTTGTCATCCTCACGAGAAACCCGGTTTCTCATAATACTTGACCGACGCTCTAGAGAACTTATTTTACTATTTATATCGATAATTTATCTATTTTTATTGAGAGAAAATACCTCAGTTGTCTAATTTCGATAAAACGATTTTTTTGTCGCCTAAAAAACCAAAATCACATAGTATTATTTCACCAATCAAACAAAACCAAGACAAATATTAAGTATTGTTAACTTGCTTGCCTAATTCACGAATAAGGCTCTATTAATAGAACAAGGTAGAGAACATCGTGATGACAATCTATTCAAATAGATAGCACGATGTTAAGTTGAAACCCTGCTGTCAGAAAAAATACAGCAATTTCAACGATTACTGAATCAGGGGTTCGCTAACCATTTCGCAGAAGAATAATAGGCTCCAAAGTAGCACTTTAGTCAAATAGTCTTGGAGAGCAAACAATGTCAAAAGTGTTCACGGTTCGAAACCGGAAAGACAGCGGACAAGGTTCCTTAAGAGATGCGATCGCGCAAGCCCAGTCAGGAGATACAATTAAATTTGCCTCTCGTCTGAGAAATAAGACCATTAAGCTAACCAGTGGTCAACTCGAAGTTGATAAAGACCTAATAATTGATGGGAAAAACGCTACAGGTTTAACCATTAGTGGGAATAATCGGTATCGAGTTATTGATGTCATAAATGACTCAGAATTCACCCTTAAAAATCTGATTATTGCCAATGGAAAAACCCGGAATGTGGGAAGAGATGGTGCTGGAGCAGGAATTCGCACAGCCAATCGGAGTACACTCACCGTAGTCAATACTACATTTGAAAACAACCACGCGAATGGTCAAGGTGGTGGTGCTATTAAGGCGGGTTTTCGCAGTAATAGTACTGTGATTAACTCAAAATTTGAAGGGAATAGTACTTCGGCAAACGATCAATCTGGTAAAAGTGAACGGGGTGGCGGTGCCATCTCCGCTGGGAGTGCAGCCTTTCTTACTGTTGTTGATAGTGAATTTAGTAACAACACAGGAAGGAACGGTGGAGCGATAAATACCCTCTGGACTAATCTAAAAGTGGAAAACTCCACGTTTACTGACAATACCTCAAGAAGTAGTGGGGGGGCAATTTACACTGATGGTGCTTCAGAAAAGATCAACGATAAGTTGCCGATTGGCGGTAAAATCGAGATTCTAAACAGTCGCTTTGAGGGCAATGAAGGTGTCGGTGCGGGTGGCGCACTGTATCTATATGTTTATGGCTCTGACGAAGTAATTGTTGAGGACAGTACAATTATTGACAATCAGGTTGTCAAAAATGCCAAAGGAACTAGTCTCGGTGGAGGATTACGCCATGGTAATGGCAAGTTGATACTTCGTAATACCACATTTGCCTATAATCAGTCAGAGAGCCAAGGTGGTGGCTTATGGATTGGAGAAGCTTCACCGGTTACAATTGATAACAGTATCTTCTACGGAAATCGAGCCGAAACAGCCGATGGCAAGAGTGGTTTAGGTGGTGCAATGACCTTGGCTAATGGATCGAATACCACCAAAATAACCAACACAACTGTCGCTAACAATTATGCTGGCTTTAAGGGGGGAGCATTCTGGGGAGGTGGCTTAAATGTTAAGCTCAAAAATACCCTAGTTGCTGATAACTATGCCCATAATGGAGGTAAGGATTGGAATACAAGCCACCATACTGGTAAGGTATTTAGTGATGGCGGGGGCAATTTTCAATCAAATGATCCGAATCCTGATGACAGAACGATTACAAAAAATGCGATTCTGCTTGACCCTGAATTAGGCGCCTTTACCGATAACGGAGATGCCGTACAAACAGCCCCGATACCAGGCAATCCAAAAGTTACAGGGGGTGCTACACTGGCGCCGACAGCAGGCGGCAATAGTTTGAGCAATAATGAACTCCAGTTAGTCGCAGCGGTTGCTGATCAAACGACTGACGTAGACGAACCCTTGAGTTTTGATGGCAATAATCAGGATACTACACCTGCCCAAAATGACTCCATCCTAATCACTGAAGGAGAACCCGAACTCATCAACTTAGATGATCAAACCAGTTCGGTATCCGCGAAGTTTTTCAATATTGAGAGTGATGCTGGCTTTAACAATTCTGTCGGTTTTTATGCCGTTGAAAATGAGCAAGGAGATGTGAAAGATAAAGTAACGGGTGAACTAATTAGTCCAGATGAAGCAGGGTATGCTGAAGCGGCTTTAGCTCAACAAGTTGTTGGCGACATGAACCGAAATACCGGAATATTTGAAGCAGAATTCCAGCCAGGAACCATTTTAGCGCCTTACATTATCGCCAATGGCACGACAGAAGAATGGCTGGAAACCAATCCAAATAATCAGCGCCTTGGTTATGCCGATCCTACTGCCTACTTTGCCTATTTAGGCGCAAATCCTGATGGGAAAGATCATGTCCGTCTACTGGGTGAGAATAAGTTTGGCTTTGAAGATTTATTTGGGGGCGGTGACTTAGATCATGATGATATCACCTTCGAGGTTGATTTAACGGTTGCCTAAATTTTCTGACCCGATTGGGTTGTAGAGACGCGCCATGGCGTGTCTCTACACGATGCGTCTCTACTTGACGATCGCGCCAAAGTCTGCCAATACCCGTGCGTGGTTTCGCAGTAACCCCAATAAGTTCAGCCGATTGCGCCGAATCTCTGGATTTTCGTCCATCACCATTACCCCAGCTTCCTTATCATCAAAGAAGGTACTTACAATTGGCGTCACCTCTGCCAATGCATCAACAATTTGCTGGTAATTGCGCTCTTGTTGCGCCGCTTGAGTACGGGGAACTAACGCAACTAATGCGTCATAAAAAGCAGGTTCACTCGATTTTTCAAACAGATCGGGACGCACAACCGCTTTGGGATCTAACTGTTGGAAATCTAAGTCTCCTTGCATCGATAACCGCGCCGAACGGTTCACCGTTTCGTAGATTTCATCTAGCTTGCCGTTCTTCCGAATCCCTTGCAAGAACAAAGCGCGATCGCGAACATCTAACACGTCTTTTAATGCTCGTTGGGTATACTCGCGATCGTTCTCCCCCAAAACCGCATTCACCAAGTCATAATCAATCTTCTGTTCGTCTTGCAGCAAGGTGCGAATCCGTTGAATGAAAAACTCTTGCAAGGCTTCAACGGGCGATGATTTCTCGGAATAAGTGGCGACAAAATCGGCAGAAACATCCTGCAATAGCTGATCTAAATTAATCCCTAAATTCCCCTCCCAGGTAATATTAACTACCGCATTCGCGGCACGGCGCAAGGCAAAGGGATCAGAGGAACCAGTGGGAATCATGCCTAAGCCAAAGATACTCACCAATGTATCCAAGCGATCCGCTAGTCCGACTACTTGACCCGTTAAGGTTTCCGGTAACTTGTCCCCAGCCCCTCTGGGTAAATAATGCTCAAAAATCGCCGTAGCTACCGCCTCGGATTCACCACTCACCACCGCATACTTTTGTCCGATTACGCCCTGTAATTCAGGGAATTCATAGACCATTTGAGTTACTAGGTCAGCTTTACAAAGGGCGGCGGCGCGAATAATATCATCCCATTGTTTCTGTGACACTGCTAATTGCTCTGCAATCCGTGAGGCGGTTTTTTCGATGCGCCCTACCTTCTGACGCATTGACCCTAATTCATCTTGGAAGGTGACGGTTTCTAATTTGGGTAAATAACTCTCTAAGGGTGAGGCTAAATCTGTTTTATAGAAATACTCGCCATCCGCTAAACGGGCGCGAATCACTCGTTCATTTCCGGCGGCGATAATCTCGGATTTTTCTGGATCACCATTGGACAAGGTAATAAAATGAGGCAGTAATTCAGTCGCTGTTTCATCCTTAAAGACTGGGAAATAGCGCTGATGCTTTACCATTACCGTTTTCACCACCTCTGGCGGTAGGATTAAGTATTCGGCGTCAAATTGACCGACTATGGCGGTGGGATATTCGACTAAATCCGTGACTTCATCCCATAATTCTTCATAGAGTAGGGTATGACCCTTGAGTTTTTGCGCGGCTGACTGAACTTGGTCTTGGATGATCTGCTTGCGCCGATCGCGTTCTACAATCACAAAGGCTGATTCTAGGGATTTTACATAGTCCTCAGCTTTGGCAATTGTTACCGATTCGGGGTGTAAGATACGGTGTCCACGGGATGTGCGATCGCTCTTAATCGTTTCGGAACCATTCACTAATTCAATCGGCAAAACTGTATCATCCAGCAGCGCCACCAACCAGCGAATTGGGCGAGAAAACCTCAAGTCTCCATCCCCCCAACACATAAACCGCTTTCCTTCTAAGCCAAAAATCCACTGGGGGATGACTTCGGGGAGAATTTCAATCGCCGAACGACCGATTATTTTCTTGACAACAAAGACAAATTCCCCTTTCTTTGTCTCTCGGATTTCTAAATCATCAAGGCTAACGCCCTGTTTGCGGGCAAACCCTTCGGCGGCTTTGGTGGGTTTCCCGTCTTTAAATGCGGCTTTGACAGGTGGACCCTTAACTTCCTCTTCGCGATCGGGTTGTTGACGGGGTAATCCCTGAATGAGTATGGCTAGACGGCGAGGTGTGCCGTACACCTGGATACTCTCAGGAGTCAGCAGGTATTCATCAAGGCTTTGTGACAGGCGCGACTGCCATTGTTTAATCGCACTCTCAACGAAATTTGCGGGTAATTCTTCTGTACCGACTTCCAATAAGAATGTGGGCATAATGCGATCGCGCTTCGTGGACAAGGGTTGGGTGTGAGTAGGATGAACGGCTAGCAGAGTATAGTGGCTGCCAGTTTTCCTAGTTTAACCCTATTCCTGACATCCTCACCTACCAAGGGTTTGGAAACCTATCAGGGGTTTGGTTTCCAAACCCCTACCGAGGTGGCAACATCTGCGTTACTTCGATGCTCAAATGCGGAAACTGTAATGGAGAAATCCGATCATTTTCCGCCAGGATTATCTCTTGCTGATACCCTTGCGGAGTTGGTTCTCGAAAAACGTGCAGTTGACGTCGCTTGAGGTTTAGTACCCAATACTCTTGAATTTCAGAGTTGGCATAATCCTTTGCCTTGATACCACAGTCTGTATTGAGTGTCCTATCGGCAACTTCAATAATCAGATAGATTTCTGAGGGGTGAGGGTGATGATCCAGGTAGCGTAAGACATCGGGCATAACCACCGCCACATCGGGTTCAGGTTCTGAGCGATCGCTTAATGTTACGGGAAGTTGCGTCCTGACTAACACTTGTTGTCTTAAGTTATCTTCTAACAGCAATCGGGTTAGGGTAATGGCTGTCGCATGGGGCGTTCCTTGGGGACTCATTTTTCGGATAATCTGTCCGGCTATTAACTCTACGGGTTGATCAGGTGATAAAATACCCACTTCTGCCATCCGGTGATAGTCTTCAACTGTCCACAGGTGTAGAGGGATTTGGGTTTCGTGTTGGCTTATTGGCATCAGTTTTATTTAAGCGACCTGTAGGGGCACGATATTATCGTGCCCTACCATAATCAATGGCGTGTGTGCTTAAGTCCTACATTTATAGCACTACGGGGTACGGAAAGGACATTTATCTGTTGCCTGTGACACACCGAGCGTGTTACCGAGCGAAGCCGTGTTACCGAGCGAAGCCGTGTTACCGAGCGAAGCCGTGTTACCGAGCGAAGCCGTGTTACCGAGCGAAGCCGAGGTAAGTCGAGGTGTTGCCTATTCCCTATTCCCCATTCCCCATGACACACCGAGCGAAGCGTTCGACTGAGCGCTCACGCCGAAGTCCGAGGTGTTCCCCATTCCCTCATCTCAACCGTTAACTTTAATTTTGTCCGACGACTTAGAGGATAAGATAACGGCTAAACCTGTCTCTTTCCTGAGGTCGATTGAGTGTATGTGGGCAACACTGAGAAAACAACTCTGGCAATGGCGGGGTGTGTTTATTGCTGCTCCTACTGTAGCGGGAATCGTCATCGGGTTACGCTGGGCGGGATGGCTGCAAGAACTGGAACTCGCCGCCCTAGATCAATTTTTTCGCTGGCGTCCCCCTGAAGCGGTGGACTCACGGATTGTGATTGTTGAGATTGATGAGCAAGATATCCAAAAACTCGGCAACTGGCCCCCCTCTGATCAAATGCTTGCCCAATTACTAAACATACTCAAACAACAACAACCCAGAGCCATTGGTTTAGATCTATATCGGGATTTACCTGTAGAACCTGGACATCAGGAATTGGTCGAGGTGTTTAAATCAACGCCGAATTTGATTGGGATTCGTAAGGTAGCTGGAGATGCGGAGGGAACGGCAGTGAATCCACCACCAGTATTGAACGAATTGGGTCAGATTGGCGCAAATGATTTGGTCGTGGATAGTGATGGTAAAGTTCGTCGCAGTTTACTATCTTTAGGAACTCCATCCGGGGAGATTATCCCTAGTTTTAGTACGATGTTGGCTTTGACCTATTTAGAGGCGGAAGGGATTACGCTTGAGGAAATAGATGCTGATGGAAATCAATATCAGTTGGACAAAGCTATTTTTACCCGTTTAAATCAGCATGATGGGGGCTATGTCCGGACAGATGCAGGTGGATTTCAGATTATCTCTAATTTTCGCAATCTCGGACAAGGGTTTCAGTCGATTTCGTTCACGGATGTTTTAGAGGGAAAAATACCAAAAGATTGGGGACGCGATCGCGTCATTTTAATTGGGATTACGGGTGAAAGTGTCGCCGATAACTTTTTCACACCTTTTAGTCGGGGATTGGTGAATCAAGCAGCAGGGGTAGAAATTCATGCTGATATCGTGAGTCAAATGCTGAGTGCTGCGTTAGAAGGGCGTCCCCTAATTCAGGTTTGGTCGGAACCCTGGGAAATCCTGTGGATTGTAGCTTGGACGGTAGTCGGGGCGATATTGACTTGGGGACAGCGCTATCGGGGAGGTGTGACTGCGCGATCGCCTGTTAAGGTGGTGAGTCTTATTTTCGTTGGCGGTGGCTTGGTTGGGGGCTGTTACTGGGCGTTTTTGCAGGGATGGTGGATTCCTGTAGTTCCGCCGATTCTGGGGTTAACCGGGTCTGCGATCGCGATTATCGGGTATGTGGCATACAATGCCGATCAGATGCGCCGCATATTTGGTCGCTATGTCACTGATGCGGTGGTGGCGAATTTGCTGGAGACGCCTCAAGGATTACAGTTAGGCGGAGAAAACCGCCAGGTTACGGTTTTATTTTCTGATTTAAGAGGATTTTCAGCAATTTCTGAGCGAGTGTCACCGGAGATGGGGGTGAAGGTGATTAACCATTATTTGCAAGTGATGACGGATGTGGTTGATCAGTATCAGGGTGTGATTAATGAGTTCATGGGCGACGGGATTCTGGTCATGTTTGGTGCGCCGATTGAGCGAGAAGACGATTCCCAACGCGCGATCGCTTGTGGGATTGCGATGCAATTGGCGATGGCAGAGATTAATCAGTACAATAATACCCTAAATTTACCCCCCTTAGAAATGGGCATTGGTATTCATGGGGGGGAGGTGTTAGCGGGGAATATTGGCTCACAAAAACGGGCAAAATATACAGTAATGGGGAGTCCAGTTAATTTGGCATCTCGGATTGAATCCTATACCGTTGGCGGACAAGTTTTAATTTCTCAGGATTTGCTCAAACAGGTGGGTTCTATTCTCCGGGTGGATGGGGAATTGCACGTTCATCCCAAAGGATTTGCTGAACCGATTACGGTTTATGAAATTGGTGGGATTGGCGGGACGTTTAATTTGTTTTTGCCGAAACCAGCAATAGATTTTGTTGTGCTGAAAAATAAAATACCCATACAGTATATAGTTTTAACGGGAAAGCATTTAGGACAGGAATTCTGTCAAGGAACAATCGTAAAATTATCAGCGAATGGTGCTGAAATTCACACCGAACAGCCTTTAGAATTGTTGACTAATCTAAAGATAAATTTAGTAATGGGTACAGAAAAGGCAAAAGGATTGGGAGACATTTACGCGAAAGTCGTTGAAACATCGGTAGATAGTCCCAATCATTTTGGTATTCGATTTACAGGGATTCCTCCAGAGATAGCAGCCGTCCTTTCTTATTTAGGGCTTGCTGCACAAGACCGAAACCCTTAACCATCAATGCTTTGATCCGTATTTACAGTTGACTTGGTGCTCATGAATCTGGTAAAATTGCTCAAAATCCTTGCATCATGATCAGGTAGATGTACCGAAAAGTTGAGAACGCCCCCCAGGGAAGCCGAAGATTTTGAACTACCATTTGAAGGAAAGTTATCACAGGATAACCGCTGGGTAATCATGGCTTCTTTAGTACCTTGGGAGGAATTTGAAGAAGAATATGCCCAAAATTTTTCTGCGGAAATGGGAGCGCCAGCGCTACCATTTAGGGTAGCACTGGGTTCATTAATAATCAAAGAAAAACTAGGAATAAGTGATAGAGAGACAGTCGAACAAATCAAAGAAAACCCTTACTTACAATACTTTATAGGTCAAAGGCATTACAGCAGCGAAGCTCCTTATGACTCATCACTATTGGCCAGATTCCGGGAAAGGATAAATGTGAATCTAGTCAACCGAATAAATGAGAAAATGGTGAAGAAAAGTCAATCAGAGACGGATGAAGAAGCTAAAAAAAAAGTGCCGAAATCCAAAGTCAAGAAAGAAGAGAGTCAGCCAATAAAGGACAACTAATAGTTGATGCAAGCTGTGTGCCAGGAGATATAAGTTATCCCAATGATTTGGGGATATTAAATAAAGCTAGGGTCAAAACCGAAAAAATAATAGACAGTCTATATGAACCCCTGAAGGATCAACTAAATAAAAAACCAAAAACTTATAGAAATAGAGCCAGAAAGAATTACTTAAAAGTAGCAAAGAAAAAGAGACAAACAAGAAAAGAAATAAGAAAAGCAATAAAAAACACTGCATACATAAAGAGAACTTGGGAGTATAGACGCGCTAGTTAAGGCAGGGTCTAGTCTTGGGGCATTGAGTCGTACTGAATATAAGAGCCTGTTGGTAGTTAGCGAAATCTATCGTCAGCAAGAATGGATGTACAATAATAAAGTTCATAGAATTGAGCATAGAATAGTAAATGTGAGTCAAGCCCATATCCGTCCAATAGTTAGAGGCAAAGCGGGAGTTGCCGTAGAATTTGGAGCTAAAATATCGGCAAGTGTAAGAGATGGATACGTATTTTTAGACCGTATCAGTTGGGATAACTTTAATGAATCTGTCGATTTAAAAGCTCAAATAGAAGCTTATTATAACTACACAGGATTCTATCCAGAATCCGTTCATGTAGATAAAATCTATCGCAGTCGAGCCAATCGATCCTTCTGTAAAGAAAAAGGAATTAGAATCAGTGGCCCTCCCTTAGGAAGACCGAAAGCCAATGTCAGTCAAGAATTAAAGAAACAAGCTCAAGAAGACGAGAGAATTCGCAATAATATTGAAGGAAAATTTGGCATATCAAAACGTAGATATAGCCTAAGTCGCGTCATGGCTAAACTACCTCATACGTCCGAAACAGCTATTGCCATTACTTTCCTCGTCATGAATCTGTCTGCCCTGCTCAGGCAGGTTTTTTGTCTTTTTTATATATATTCCACAATCAAGTCTTTTTCGGCGTCAATTCATTATTAAACCTTATAATTAAGCGAATCGTTAACAACAATAACTTAAGTTCGCTGTCGTATTATATAACTACTTAATCCATCAGTTGTGTTTCTTCGACTTATTCAGCAGACCCTATTTACGTCATTTTTCCTCAGATTGAAATAATTCATAATGCAGAGAACAGACAATTTAAAGGAAATTTTTTTCCGGTATAAAGGGGATTAATTCAACAAATTCGATATTATTTTCAATTTTTGTAGGGGCGACCCGCTTGCATCAATGAACAACACCAGTCTATTCAATTAGATTGGGTCGCCCTCTTCTCAACCCACAAAATGATGGCAAAATTGTAGTGGCGTAGGGTGTGTTAGCGCAGCGTAACGCACCATTTATAGCACTATGCGCCATAGCATATATTTTACCCATGTAACCGACTTAAATGGGTAGGTTGTCCCGGCGCACGTCGGTCATTGGTGTCAACTTAAGGTGCAAACTAATACTGACAAGGTTTTAAGCTGTGTCTGTCTACTCCTCGACATTTCCCCCTCATCCCCTAACCCCTTCTCCCACCGTGGGGAGAAGGGGGATCGGATTCTCTTGCTCCCCTCTCCCCGGCGTGGGAGAGGGGTTGAGCTTAAGTTGACACAGATGCACGTCGGTGCGCCCCTACGGGGACGCCGTTGGAGAAACCTGACAATGAACAGGTTCTTGCCAACTGCTGTGAGGTTTTCCATCAGGAGCATAAGCCGTCAATATCACATTCCCTTCCTCATCAATAATCCATCCTTGGGCTTCGATAATTTGTTTGGGAGGATGGTTAATTAAATCATTTTTTCCCTCGGCTTGTCCTTCTATTTCCTCATCTTCTTCCCTGGCTATCACTGTACCAAAATCATCTTGTACCAAATCAGGACTGAATAAATCTGTGGGGTTTTCAGGTAAACCACCTCGTCCCGTGACAGTAAATTGACTCTGACGATTACTAGCTGCACAGGTTCGGTTAATTTGTCCAGAGGGATCAACCAAAGTGCTGGGGAGTTGAGTCAGTCCGCGACTGGGATCTAAAGATACATCGAGTATAATTTCACCAGAATTGCCAAACTGAGAACTAGCATCAATATCATTAGTGCGATTTCCCTCAATAGCTGGACGTTCTTCAATGCCGAAAATGCCTTCACCTGTAATGGTAATCCGACCCCCATCACCCCGTTCAGCGCTAGCAATAATATCACTGCCGTTAACACCTTCTGGGGGTAGGGCTAACAGAAAAATGGTGGTAATGTCAATATTACCGCCATTGGCATCACCAGAGGCTTTGGCAGAAATTAGGCTTTCATTGGTCATCAGTAAGGTGTCTAAGTTTTGTAGGCTAATATTTGCCCCGCCTTCTACACCACTGATTCCAGTTTCTGCGGTGAGTTGACCTTGGTCTAACTGTAGGGAGTTTGCCTTAATCGTTAGATTTCCGGCTTGTCCAGAGGGACTACTTACGGTTACTGATGCCTCATTATGGACTGACATCTGAGTTGTTTTAACGGTTAAGTTACCTGCTGTTCCACCTTGACTGGCTTCAACCCATAGACCACCTACTCCATGTAAGTCTACAGATTCAGTCGTATTGATGCTTAAACTTCCGGCTGTACCCTTTTGAGTTGATGCTGAAATCAGACTGTTGTTCACGGTTAAGGTGTTTAAGCCTTCTAGGGTAATATTTTCACTAACACCGGATATGTTGGAGGCTGATAGCTGCGAGTCTTCACTTAAGTTTAACTGTTGGCTATTGAGCGTCAAACCCCCAGCTTTACCGCCTTCAGATGTGGCTGCAACGGATAGGCGACTGTTGTTGAGAAATACCGACTCAACCGGATTTTCTCCTACATTAATCCTGACACTTCCGGCTGTTCCTGTTCGGGTGGATGCTGAAATTTCACTATTATTGTTGACTCTTAAAGTATCCAGACCTTCTAAAACAATACCCTGACTCCCAGTAGAGACATTAGATGCCAATATCTGTGAATCATTTTCCAGGTATAACTGTGGGGTACTAATAGTTACGCCTCCAGCAGCAGCCGCTCCTGTAGACTGGGCAACCACACGTCCCTGATTTCTTAGCTGCAAAGATTCTCTGGCATTGATAGTGAGATTACCGCCTGTCCCCTCTGGATGGGGAGAAGCGGTGGAGGCGGATACAGAAGCATCATCAGCAACGGTTAACCTTTGGGTTTCAATCGTCAGGTTGCCTGCAACACCGTTACCAAAGGTTGCTACTGAGAATACACCATTATCGGTGACGAGGATAGAAGACGCTTTTAGGCTGAGTTGACCGCCATTACCTGTGGCACTGTCTGTGACTATGGCATTTATACTACTGGGATTCCTGTTTGGGTCAGTGCCAATCACTTCAATCTTTTCTGTCGCCGTTACAGTTAAATCTCCAGCATCGCCTATGCCACCAGTCAAGGCGGATAAAGTAGCACCATCAACAATACGCAAGCCCTGAGTCGAGATGGTCACATCTCCCCCTTTTCCTGTGGCATTAGGTGCGACATCGGCAAACAAACTACTGGGATTTCCATTTATGGGGGTTGTGCCAACTAACTCAATCTCACTCGCATTGACGTTTAACTCACCCCCATCCCCTGTACCGAAGGTTGCCACAGATATTTGACCTCCCTTGCTCAGTGATAATTCTGCTGTTTCCAGAGTCAAATTCCCACCCCTGCCTGTGGCTTCTGGATTAACTTGCACCGTGATACTACTCGAATTCTCTTGGGGGTCAGACCCAATTACTTCAATTCGGTCAGTGGCTACTACTCGTAACTCCCCAGCATTTCCTTTGCCAAATGTGGTAGCGGATAAAGTAGCACCGTCAACAATACGCAAACCTTGGGTAGAAATAGTTATATCTCCCCCTTTTCCTGTGGCATTAGGTTCGACAGTGGCAAACACACCACCAGGACTCCCATTGATGGGGTTATCGCCAATTAATTCAATCTGGGTAGCATTGACATTTAACTGACCCCCATCCCCTGTGCCGAGGGTTGCCACAGATATTTGACCCCCTTGGCTGACCAATAGTTCTGCTGTCTCCAGGGTTAAATTCCCACCCTTGCCTGTGGCTTCTGGTTCAACTTGCGCCCGGATACTACTGGCATTCTCTTGGCGGTCAGACCCAATTACTTCAATTCGGTCAGTGGCTACTACTCGTAACTCCCCAGCATTCCCTTTGCCAAATGTGGTGGTGTTCAAAGTAGCACCGTCAACAAGGCGCAAGCCCTGGGTATCGATGGTCATATCTCCCCCATTTCCTGTGGCATTAGCACCGACAGAGGCAAACAAGGCACTGGGACTCCCATTAATTGGGTTTGTGCCAATTAACTCAATCTCACTCGCATTGACGTTTAACTCACCCCCATCCCCTGTACCGAAGGTTGCCACAGATATTTGACCCCCTTGGCTGACCAATAGTTCTGCTGTCTCCAGGCTTAAATTCCCGCCCTTGCCTGTAGCATTAGCATTAACTTGTGCCCGGATACTACTGGAATTCTCTTGGCGGTCATACCCAATCACTTCAATTCGGTCAGTAGCTACTACCCGTAAATCCCCAGCATTCCCTTTGCCATAAGTGGTAGCGTCTAAAATAGCACCGTCAATAATTCCTAAGTCCTGGGTTTGCAGGATAACATCTCCTCCATTTCCTGTGGCATTAGCACCGACACTGGCAAACAAGCCACTGGATAAGCCATTTATGGGGTTTGTGCCAATTAACTCAATTCGGTCAGTAGCCACCACCCGTAACTCTCCTGCATTCCCTTTGCCAAATGTGGTGGCGTTTAAAATAGCACCATCAATGAGGCGCAAGCCTTGGGTAGAAATAGTCACATCTCCCCCATTTCCCGTGGCATTAGGTGCGACATAGGCAAACAAGCCACTGGATAAGCCATTTATGGGGTTTGTGCCAATTAACTCAATCTCAGCAGCATTAACGTTTAACTCACCCCCATTCCCTGTACCGAAGGTAGACACATCTATCTGACCCCCTTGGCTGACTAATAGTTCTCTACTCTCCAAGGTCAAATTCCCGCCCTTGCCTGTGGCATTAGGATTAACTCGCGCATCAATACGAGTGGAATTCCCGTCAAGGTCATACCCCATCACTTCAATGCGGTCAGTAGCAACCACCTTTAACTTCCCAGCATCCCCTTGTCCATAAGTGGTTGCGGATAAATTAGCACCGTCAATGAGACGCAAACCTTGGGTAGAAATAGTCACATCTCCCCCATTTCCTCTAGCATTAGAGCCAACTTGACCAAACAAGCCACTAGGACTCCCATCGATTGGGTCAGTGCCAATTAACTCAATTTGTGTAGCATTAACGTTTAACTCACCCCCATCCCCTGTACCAAAGGTAGACACCCCTATCTGACCCCCTTGGCTGACTAATAGTTCTCTACTCTCCAAGGTCAAATTTCCGCCCTTACCTGTGGCATTAGAATTAACTTGCGCTCGGATACTACTGGAATTCCCTTGGGGGTTAGACCCAATAACTTCAATGCGGTCAGTAGCAACCACCTGTAACTCCCCAGCATCTCCTTCTCCATACGTGGAGGCGGATAAAGCAGCACCGTCAATGAGGCGCAAGCCCTGGGTAGAAATAGTCAAATCTCCCCCATTTCCTCTGGCATTAGAACGGACATCGGCAAACAAACCACTGGGAATCCCATTGATGGGATTTGCGCCAATTAACTCAATCTGGGTAGCATTGACATTTAACTCACCCCCATTCCCTGTACCGAACGTAGACACAATCAGTTGAGAGCCATCGCGGACAAGCAACTCTCCGGTTTCCACAGTCAAATTACCCGCATCGCCTGCACCCAATGTAGCTGTTGAAACCACCGCTCCTTCTTTTAATAAAACTGACCCCGATTGGATACGAGTATCACCCCCCGCACCGACACCAGGGGTTTCACTAACGATAAAGCCACCTGTCAGAGAAACAATATCGTTGGCAATCAAAGTAATATTTCCTGCATTTCCAGAGGTGGAGGATGAGTCAATTTGGTTGGTGATCTTGATAGCGCCGCGAGAGTCGATAATTACTGAACCAGCGTTACCTGTAAAAACAAAGTCATTAGTCAAAATACTGCTAACTTCAATGTCTCCTGATAAAGAAGGATTGGGTTGATATTGATTAGTCAAAAAGACAACCCCATTGGCAGCATCTACAAAAACTTCGCCTATGGCAATATCTGCACTATCTGGAATATCATCAAAATTTCCACTAACATCAAAAAAATTGTTTCCTGTTAGTCCAATAGGACTACCAACCACATTGGGATCTAATCCTGCTCTCACATCCAACGTTGGCTGTACTTTCCCATTAATTGCCAGAACCGTACCATCGGAGAGGGTAACATTCTCCCTAATACCCTCGGTTGGATCAGTTGCGGTAATCGTCACTGTACCAATAGCTACCCATCCCCCAGCAAAAATGTGTAAGGATGCTCCTGTGTAGCGATTGAGCAACACATCGCCGAGGGCGCGAATAACTGGGTCTTCAGGGCTTGCCAAATCTCCCAAATTCCCATCTAACTGTTCAATGCGAAAATTGCCCCCACTCCAATAATGTGCATCTCCCCATACTGGGGAAGCACTTCGCAGCACCATATCCTCACCCGAAAACAAGCCACTATCGGGATGATTCAAGGTAAAAATATCAATGGTTTGATTTCCCTGAACTAGCAGGTTTCCTTCTGCTGATACAATAAATGGATGGGTGACACTATCCCGAATTGTTACTGTATCCTGGGCTTTTAAGGTTAAATCTCTCCCGGCGGATAACTGTCCCTGTAAATCCAAATTATCTGCCGCTAAGGTTAAATCTTGTCCGGCATTCAAATTCCCCGCATTCGTAATCCTTCCTCCCGGAGAATTTGCGCCATACTGTAATCCTGGTGTAATATTAATCGTCAATAATGGCGGTGCTTGGGGATTGGTGGCACTAAACTCACTGCCATCGGGAAAGGTAAAACTATTGGCGGTAGAGGCGACAAACGAACCGCCAACATCCAACCTCGCATTCTCGCCAAAAATAATGCCGTTGGGATTAATTAAAAACAGATTAGCCGTGCCATTTGCCCGAATCCACCCATCAATATCCGAGATATTAGCACCCGTTACCCGACCGAAAATATTCTCAATATCCAAGGCATTATTAAAGAATGCCTCACCCCCTATCTGCACGGAAAATTCTTCAAAACTATGAAACAGATTCACTCCCCGAACCGTTCCCCCTTCAATTAGGCAAACTGGACATCCCGTCACCTGAGAATTTACTGGAAGTGTATTATCGGGGACGATTTGAGCTGATGCTGTGGTAACATTTGTCCAAAAACTGAGAGCAATGCTGCTAATCAAAAAGGGGTTATTCAAGTGTTTCATGGTTATTTTGCCTTACGATTTTTGTTTTCCATGGCGGGGAAGATTATCTCAATTGAAATCTGCTATCTAACAGGGATTGATGTCCTATTTGCCTAAACTGATATCTCTCTTGAAAAGAATGCAGAAGGTAGAAGGAACAACAATTTTAATCCTGACTTAATATCAAAGGCGCATCGGTAATATCTTCTAAACCAGCCTGTTGCAATAAGTTTTGCCATGCCGATACCACCTCTGGATTATTGGGTTGAGTTTGACGAAGTGCCGCCAGATTGACTAGCGCGTCCTGCCAAATCCCAGCTTCAGCATATACTGCCACTTTATCCAAACCACTCACTTGGTCTAATGAACGTGTCAGCCTTGAATCCGGTGAGACACGGCGGATTAATCCCTCGACAAAGGGATCATTGGGATCACCGACTTGACAGGTCATTGACACTAACCATTTATAGTCCTTTCCTACATCCAATGGGAGCGTAGTTTCCGGTAAACTGATGCGATAAATTCCTGGAGTTTCTGTTAACTCTCTCCGGGCAGTTTCACCAACTTGCTGACCTTCCTCATCTTCTACTCTCAGTTCTAGGACATTAGCAGAGGTTTCAGGAACATAAACCAGAAACGTTGCTTTCTCTGATACAGTCAACTGAAAATTAATCGAAACCGGGGATGGATCTGATTGCTTAAACTCTGGGGTAACTAAAACCGAGGGTACGAGTACCGTGAGTAATTGAGAATTGGTAGCCTCTCCTGCAACAGGTTGATCCTGGGAACATTGTCCATCATTGCGCCTTCCTCCACCTGTGGTGATATCGGGTGCAGGTTGGTCTGGGTTTGGTTTAAAAATGACCCGTTTTGACTGAACGTGAGAGGGCGTTTGGGTCTGTGCCTGTGTTGCAATAAAGAAACTTGGAACTATCCCCAGTTCTAATAACACTGAGGCTGAAATAAGCGCAAGGTATCGAGGGAGTTGAGTCCAAACCATAATTATTTTCTGGTCACAAGTTATCAACAAACTCATCGCTTTGATTGAGCTTGTTTTTGGTGATGAATCATTAATGGTGTCAGGGCTGTATTAGTTATTTACATAAATATATTTCTCTCAAATAAGTTAATTTGAGAAATTCTTCAATTGATGGATTTGGTGAGGGGTCGATTCGTCCGGACAAAGGGGCGAAACTATTTCTAATGATAATTTAAGCTAAAACCCCCTTGACAGTCAAGGTTTCCACATTTAAATATCCTATAAGATCATGTCTAGCTGTATAAGCTGTAATTAAATTGGGTATTAGTAGCGAGCAAGATGCTCACACTACAAGGATTGCGCTATTATTGATATTAAGGTTTAAATGCCGAACAGCTTACCTTTTATACCTGTAGTTATTTAAATGGATTGTAAGATATAGAAATACACCCATTCTAAGCTGGATGGGTTTCCTTTCTACTCTTTTACTTGTCTCCCGTTTTACGTTCCAAAATAGGAGAATAATGCTACCGAAATTGATATACAGCACGGGTCAATTAACTTATAATATTAGCTTATTATAATCACCTCCTGGCATTGTTAACATGAAAAGATTTTTAAAGGTTCCTTCCAGATACATTGAGTTTTACTACAAAAGATTACATAGGTTGTAGTTGGGCTTGACCTAAGCTAACCCAACAGAATATAGGGATAAAGTTCCCTGACTACAAAGGCAATCAAAGCCAATTGCCCAGCAACACAAACGGTGTCCAATAATAAGGATGTCTAAATCTCGACTGCTGCAATAGCGCCACCTGAGCCTGACGCAACGCTTCCGCCTTGGTGACATCGGCTTGTGCCAATTCCTGATAAAATTTCACCATCAACATCGCCGTAGACTGGTCATCCACTGACCATAACGTCGCCAATGTACTCCGCGCCCCCGATCGCACAGCGACTCCCGCTATTCCCAACGCCGCACGCTGATCCCCTGCGGCGGTTTGACAAGCACTCAATACCAGCAATTCAATCGGTTGACGTTCCCTTTCCTCCCGCGCCTGGAGGACTTCTCCTAATTGTTTCACATTCACGCGATCATCCCACGCCAAAATAAAGGTATCTTCAGCATCAGAACTAAACTGACCATGAGTGGCTAAATGAACCACCGGAAATGACGCAGCACTTATCTCTTTTTGCATCGCCGCACTGGTAAACTGCTGATTCAGTAGCACCTGCGCCGGAATCTCCGCCTGAATCTGCTGTATCTCCGACTCCACACCAGGTAACGCTGGAAAGTTCTGTTTTGCCTCACTTAATCCCCCCACTAACACCTTAATTGGGGTACGGCTTAAGGGTTGAGGTTCCAGGATTTGTAGACTTGGAGTCAGGGCGACACTGTATTTTTCAATCAGATAGTTTTCACCATCATATAATGCTGCCATGGGCAGACTTTTCAGCGAACCATCTAAGGCAAATACTAAAGTTTTAATCTCAGACGCCGCTAACTCCGTCTCAATCGGTTGCACCAACCAATCGTACAATTGAGAAAACAGAGGTAATCGTTCGCGATCGCTCGCTACTCGTCGCAGAGAACGGCGGGTTTGAGCCAGAACCGTTTCTACTTCCGTCTCAGATATATTAGTCGCATAGTGTCGTAGCGGTTGATTCGCTATTGCCACAATCACCTCCAATCGATCCGGTAAAATAATCGGATAAATCACCGCCGCATTCGCATCAACTTGGTCAACGGGTTCTGGTTGCGCTGTCAAACAAGCCTCACGAAAGAAATTATCTAATTCGGCTAACTGTAGCGATTCAATCACCTCACGGGCTTGAACTAAATTCTCCTGGCTAACCGCTTTATTCCCCGGTTGCAATAGTAAACTAACAAGCTGGCGATAAATCGGTTCTACACTTTCTCGAAATGAGAACTGTAACTCCAAATTCGTCGCAACTAAATCATTGCGTAGGGAATTGAGAGAATGAATCGCTTCTTTATAAGCAGCAACAGCACTCTGGATAGCTGAATCATCGGCAATCCCTCGGTCTATCTGGGCTTTCAGCAGTCGCCCTAACTGCCATTGCCACAAATAAGCAATATCAGGAGAATTGACCGATTGTGCCAAAAGTAACGCCTGTTCTGTTAGCGTTTTCGCTTCAGACCATTGTTGAGTATACTCGTAAATCTGACCCAAATAACCCAAGCTGTATGATTCCGCTCGTTGATCGCCTAATTCCTTTGCTTGCTGAATTCCGATAGTCAGAATTTGAGCGACTGCTTGTGGATTCAGGGCGGGTTTAGTGTAGAGACGCGCCATGGCGCGTCTGTACAAGGGGGTTGTCTCTGTAAGGTTAGAAGTAAAACCTGCACCGACAATTGTGGATGGGGCGGGTTTAGTTACGTTAGCGGTTTTCTCTGAAAGGTTAGAAGTCAAACCCGCCCCTACAACCTCTGATTCATGACGCCATAGTTTCAGCAGGCTTTGGCTAAAATTAATTCGAGCATAAATACTGCTACGATTTATGGGTAAATTAGCAAATTTGGACTGTATTTTCTCAGCTAATGCTTCTGCATCTGTCCAGTTTTCTAGTTCTATCAATAAACGCAGTTGATTTAATTGTACCTGTAGGGTTGTGGTGGGTGAAACAGAAGACGCGATCGCGTTTTGATAAAACTCAATTGCCGCCTTCAATTCTCCTTGACTATACGCCGTATTTCCCAAACTCAAAAACGCCGCCGTAATCCCTGAGGATAAGTCTAACGTTTGGGCAATCGCTAAACTTTCCTGCAACACTGTCTCCGATTCTTCCAAGTCACCCACTAAGCGCAACGTATCGCCAAAACTCAATAATCCCGCCGCCTTTATCGACGAATCCGGCTGATTTTGCAACCGTTGATTCACTTGTTCTAAAGTCGCCCTAACTCGCGGATAAAACCCCAGAACTCGCAAGGCTTGCGCCTGATTCATCAAGCTACGCACCACGCCAATGTCATCACCCACCTGCTGATAGGTTTCTGTCGCCTCTTCCCACGTCTTCAGCGCCTGTTCCGGTTGTCCCTGTGCCAATTGCAGCTTCCCCTGGGTATTCAGCACCTGCGCCAAAACCGTCGTGCGATCGCGACTCGCTGTTTCAGTTTGCAAAAGGTGTAAACTCTTCTCAATTGCCTGATTCGCTGGCGTCCACTGTCCCAACTGCTGATAGGCGAGTGCTAAATTGCTCAGTACCATGGCTTGATTCAGGGAATCCCCAAGACTTGCAAAGAGATCTGCTGCCTGTTGCCAAGCGGTTACAGCGGCGGCAAATTTCCCCGACTGATACCGTTGTAAACCCACTTGCACCAATTCAACTGCATCGGGGGGAGACACCTGAACCACAGAAGTATCGGGAATTGCCGCATTCACCTCCAGGATTCCCATTCGGCTGGGGAAATCTTGCCACGCCAATGCAACCGTCAACACCGTCGTCAAACCCACTAAGCCTAGATACTTGAGGAACTGCCTGAATCGTTTTCCTGTAGCGCTCATTGGACTATCTGAAATGGAACTATAGCCGTGAATCCAACTTCAGGATACTCCGCTTCCTTGAAAAGGGGGAGAATTCAAAGCCTCTCTCCTCGCAGGAGAGAGGTTTGGAGAGAGGTTCTCCATAAGCTCAGTCAATCCCAAACCCTCCGGATAGAGGAAGAGCGATCGCGGGAAATAAATACAAGACCCACATATCGCCTAATTTTGAAATTTAAGCGATAATGTGGGTTTTACTCAGGGTTCAGCAGGGTGCATCTGCTGTGGCTGGCAGGGTGCATCTGCTTTTCTTAGTTTGCCTGTTCCAGCGCGGTTTTAGGTGTAGCTATGATAAAGATGGTTTGAAGAGTTTGTGAAGCATGGGGGGATGGGGGAGATGGGGGAGATGGGGAAGATAGGGGTGATAGGGGTGATAGGGGGAGATGGGGAAGCTGGGGAAGCTGGGGAAGCTGGGGGAGATGGGGGAGATAGGGGGATGGGTTATTGATAGAAGACTGATTTCCCGGTAATTTCTATATAAAAATATCTAGGTGTAAGCGAGTGAATCACATTCCCCCTATTGATCTGGCACGACAGTATAAACACATTGAAAACCAAGTCAGTGTAGCTGTTCAGGAGATTCTCACCTCCGGACGTTACGTTGGTGGGCTTGCGGTTCAAGGCTTTGAGGAGCAATTTGCGGCGTACATGAATACCAGCGAATGTGTCGCCTGTAACTCCGGCACAGACGCTTTGTATCTGGCACTGCGAGCCTTACAGATTGGACAAGGGGATGAGGTGATTACCACGCCCTTCACGTTTATCGCCACGGCGGAAGTGATTACCCGGGTGAGGGCGACACCTATTTTTGTGGACATTGATCCCCATACCTTTAATCTTGACGTTAATCAGATTGCAGGGGCGATTACGCCGAAAACAAAGGCGATTCTCCCCGTTCATTTGTTTGGACAGCCTGTGGATATGACGGCGATTATGGATATCGCCCAAGCGCATGGTTTAGCGGTGATTGAAGACTGCGCTCAAGCAACGGGGGCGGAATGGGCAGGACAAAAGGTGGGTAGTATTGGGCATATTGGCTGTTTTAGCTTCTTTCCCACCAAAAATCTAGGGGCTTGTGGGGATGGCGGTGCTGTGATTACCAATGACCCAACCCTAGCCGCTACAATCAGAATGCTGCGGGAACATGGAATGCGCGATCGCTACCACCACGAAGCGACAGGGATCAATAGCCGTTTAGATGCACTACAAGCGACCATTTTACAAATCAAATTAGGTTATCTCGATCAATGGAATCAAGCACGCTCTCAGATCGCTGATCGGTATCACCAGTTATTACAACCTCTTCCAGAAATCGTCTTACCTCAAGAAACTTTAGGAAGCCATGCTGTCTGGAATCAGTACACAATTCGTCTAACTCAAGATAGCCGCAGCAGTGACTATCGAGATCACATCCGCCAAAATCTGCAACAGATGGGCATTATTTCGATGGTTTATTACCCTCTACCGTTGCATTTGCAGTCGGTTTATCAGAGCTTAGGGTATCAATTGGGTGATTTTCCAGTTGTTGAGCAAGTGTGTCACCAAGTTTTGTCTCTACCTATATTTCCCGAATTGTCCTTCTCAGAACAGCAGCAGGTTATCTATGGTTTAAAAGATTGCTTGATCAGTGCGGCTGAATGACTCATGGGACAGTAGGTTTAGATAGTATCGTGTCCCTAGGAATGCAATCGCCCGTTGGCACAAAATGCGATCGCACTGTAAAACTAATTTAAATGAGATTATTGAGGAGAGGGCGACCCGAGTCAATTATAGCAACCGCCATAGCGGTTAGGACACATCATTTATGTAGAGACGCGCCATGGCGCGTCTCTACAATGGTGCCGAAAGTCCTAATCGATGTGTCTACTGCTATAAGTAGACGCTTTGTCAATTAGTGCAAGCGGGTCGCCCCTACAGGGATTCGGTCGCCTTGCGCCCAGGGAACAGGTGTTTCTCTTATCTATAACGGGCGCGATTTCCGCCAAGGGCGCGATCGCTCTCCTCTCGATTCATATATTATTAATTTTGTCAATATAATCTGAATAGAAATTTTGGGTAACAGAGGTTGGCATACTACCCATTGTCAACGGTGTCACCTTTACCCAAGGAGAACGTGAAAACTGATACCATCTTCTATAGCCTGTTTAAAGAGTTCCCCAGTATCTTCTTTGAACTGATTAACCAATCCACAGAACAAGCCGCCACCTACCAATTCACCTCCCGTGAAATCAAACAACTCTCATTTCGAGTTGATGGTTTATTTTTACCCAAGAACGAAGCCTCAAACCAACCCTTCTACCTAGTCGAAGTTCAGTATTGATTTAATCGAAACAATCATCGTTTACAAATTACCACAAAAAAGCCGTCAGGAGATAGAAGCAATGTTAGGGTTAAGTGAACTTAAACAAACCAAAGTGTATCAGGAAGCCAAGCAAGAAGGGTTAACAGAAGGCAGGCAGGAAGGGTTAGAAGAAGGTGAACTCAAAGCCAAGTTAACCGCCATCCCGCGTATGCTCCAGTTTGGGTTAAGCTTGGAGCAAATCGCTCAGTTGCAAGATTTGCCAGTAGACGTTGTCCAACATACGTCCCACTTATTCCATAAGCAAAATGTTGCGGCTTTTGTTGAACTGTTACATCATCAACGCTCACTTTTTTCCCCACAAGACTTAGCGGAATTGGCTTTTTTGATTCAACCGTTACCCGATAAAATAGAAGACTTATCATGCGCTATCGCCCAGTGGTGCAAGCAGGAGGGACATGCTGCACAGCTAATGGCTTGGCGTCAAATCCGATCAGGCTTATTGAGTGCGATGGTAGAGAAGCTCTTGGGGAGGAATTCTGATACTCAGGAAACTCCATCGGTTTCCGTGAACAAAGCCATGGTGCAGAATGCGATTGAGTCAGGAGAGTCATTTGAGTGAGCGATCGCGCCACCACATCCACCTAGGGCAGTAGATTTAGATATTACTGTGTCCCTAGGAATATGATCGCCCGTTGGTGGTTTAAAAGATTGCGTGATCAGTGCGACTCGATAACCGTCGCTATCTCCACGTATTCGCGCAGGATAAACCCGTTATCGTAGTCTGGCGTGACGAGTTAAGTCACAATAAAAAATATCAGCCACCCGGTCAACGGATTAATTTTGTGCGAGTTGTTCTCGTCTACCTCACCCATAGTGGTGGATTGTTGACCATCTGTTTCTTGATTCACAGATGGATACCGACTCTCAGGGAACCCCTCTGGGCGACTCTATTCTTGGCGCTGATGGTGGCAGAATGGAATCTGAGCAAAGGGCAAATTGTAGAGCCGAATCCCCCATTCCCTAGCATTAAACAAATTTGGTCTCGCAGTTGCTGGCATCTGGGTTTTGTGCTAGCCGGACTCAGTTATGTCTTGCTAGCCGATGAGATCTTTATTGACCTATTTTTTGTTCCCGCTTCTATGCCACCTTGGGGACTCTTATGGCTGTTAACCCCGTTAAGCTTAACCGACATTGCCAGCCGAAGTACGCGATCGCGCCAAGGCAACAAAGAGGCTAATTCCTTTCCCAGAGAGTCATTCAACGATTCCCTGATTAATCCGTGGTCATCGGTAGACAACACTGAGTTAGACTCAGATTCTACTCCCAATCAGGAGCTAAACTCAAGGCAAATCCAAGTATTTTGGTGGAGTGCGATCGCCTTATTTCTCGTCCAAGGGCTAACCCTATTCCAACCGGATATCAGTCTCATCGGTTTGGGTGTCGCCACTTTCGTGATGTTCATCAATAGTTGCTATCTCAAGCAACCCTTAGCCGCCGCGATCGCGATTGGATTTAGCCTAAGTTTTGGTGCAGTATATCTGGGACAAGGCATTGCCGGATTACCCCCAGTGTCTTCTGCTGATTGGTATTGGGTGGGCGCGATCGCAATTTTCGGATTATGGCTGCTACGCGCTGGCTTAACGCCCCAGTCTAGCAGGCTAGCTCAATTGTACGCTCAAGCCTGCGATCGCTGGGCAATGGCTTTGTCTACTACGGAACTAGGACTACTGACGCTGCAAAGCGCCAATATGTATCTAGAATTCATTCCATCCAGTTGGCAGTACCTGACTGCATCAATGCTCATTGGTGGTACTATTCTTTACCGATATTGGCATTCTTTTCCCAAATTCAGTATTTACGGCATTAGTTGGGCAATAGAATTGACAATAGCTAATGCGATTGTACTGCTTAATGGTTCATCCTTAATCCTCGGTGCTGCGAACATTATCCTGGCTTATGCAACACTAATTCTCAACCGTTGGTGGTTTGCTCGTTTAGGTGGGGAAGACGGGGAGCATGTAGAGACGTACCCTGGCACGTCTGAAATACGGGAAGGAAATTGGCGGGATGTATTGGAATCTTTACCCTTAGTTTATGCCCTGATTGGCATTAATTTGCGCTTTTCTTATTTCACCCCCTATACAGGGTTGCTCACCCTAGGTGCGGCTTTAACAGGCATTATCCTAGGGCGTCGCCGTCTTCAAGGGAAAGGCATCACCTATCTTTTCCTAGTAGGTATTTCCCTTGCCTGGTACGAGTTGGTAATTTATTCTCTGATTGGCATTAGTTTACGCTTTTTTTATTTCACCCCCTATACGGGATTGCTCACCTTAGGTGCGGCGTTAATCGGTATCAGCGTAGCGTATCACCGTACTCAAGCCAAAGGTATTATCTATCTTTCTCTGGCAGGTATTTCCCTGGCTTGGTATGAACTTGTGATTTATCAGATACTGCAAAGCGATGGGGGAAATCCTGGGAATGGCTTGATTATTTTAGCGTTAGTCACGGCTGTACTCTGCGGTATTTATCGTTCACTCACCTGGTTTTTGCGGTCGCGCGATCAGGCTACATTTTTCCATATCAGCGTCACCCAAATCGAAATTACTGCCCACATTCATTGGGGAATGGGTAGTGTCTTGATGGTTATAGCGGCTGGGATGTCTGTGGGAACCTCCCCTAACCTGATGGAATTCGTTGGACTTATCCTCAGTTTGATCCTCGCTAGTTATGCGTTTTTCCAAGGAAATTTACGAATTCAACAACGCCAGTTTTCGTCCCCATCTCCCCCATCTCCCTCATCTTCCCCATCTCCCTCATCTTCCCCATTTTTCCCCAAGTCTCACATCTGGATATACGCCGGATTAACCGAGGTTGTTGCCATTGGTATTTATGCGCGTTTGATATGGACACAGTTAAGCCTATTTGATCCCTGGCGAGCTATAATTGCAAGTCTATTCGCGATCGCTGTTTATCAAACGCCCTGGTGGCGGTGGGGATGGAATGATCAGCCTTGGCAAAGATACGCCACGATATTGCCTCTTCTGAGCATTTTAATCAATCCTCAAACCCTCTCTTCTTTTAATTTATTGGTTCTTGCCGGTTTTTATTCCTGGGTCACCAATCGCCAATCTAATTTACGTTGGACATACTTAAGTTTATTTTTTATCGATTGGGCAATTTGGCGTGTTTTGCAAAGCCAGCAGGTTACTGAACCCTTAGCCTATGCTGCCGTGATTGGTTATTTTTTCCTCTACATCGCCCAAATTGATCCAGAATTAAGATTACCGCAAAAACGGAATTGGCGTCACTACATCCGCTTACTGGGTAGCGGCATAATCTGTTTGGTGGCGTTAGGATTTCATCAAGACGTTGGACTCATTCCGGGAATTATTAGTCTGATTGCTATTGTGGCTGGATTAAGACTGCAAGTCCGAGCATTTTTAATGGTTGGAACGGTCACATTTATTTTTACAGTATTCTACCAGTTAGTCTATTTGGGTTTTCGCTACCCATTCTCTAAGTGGATTATGCTCATAATTGCTGGCATTATTTTTATCAGCATAACCGCTAACATTGTCAAGCGACGTGAGCCAATTCTTGACCTTGTTCAAGATTGGATCGATCAATGGCGAGAATGGGAGTAGACTAGGTGGGGACAATTAAAGTTAACGCCAGAGATCGTCATAACAGCTTATAATTCCTCAGTACCCCTCCAGATGTCTCTGTCGTGATTGCAATTTATCCAGGCAGCTTCGATCCGATCACTCTAGGACACCTCGATATCATTGAGCGTAGCTGTAAACTCTTTGAAACCGTCATTGTTGCCGTACTCCGCAACCCGAGTAAATCGCCATTGTTTACAATACAAGAGCGAGTACAACAGATTCGTGGCTGTACCCAGCATCTCTCGAATGTCGAAATCGATAGCTTCACAGGTTTGACTGTGGACTATGCCAAACTCAAGAATGCTCAAGTCTTACTGCGGGGACTACGGGTGCTGTCAGACTTTGAGAAGGAACTCCAGATGGCGCATACCAATCAAACCCTCTGGGATGAAATAGAAACCGTTTTTCTCGCCACGTCTAACGAGTACAGTTTTTTAAGTAGTAGCGTAGTGAAAGAGATTGCCAAATTTGGCGGATCTGTTAACCATCTTGTTCCCCCGCAGGTTGCCCTAGATATTTGCCGATGTTACGCCCAGAGTCATCCCGCATCGAACCCAACCAACTCCCAGAACCCAACCCCCCAGAGAAACGCCTTTCCTCTGGAACCCCCGATGTAGATATCCAGCGAGAACTCACTAAGCTAGAGGAGATGCTGTTTGATAGCCCACACATCCCCTTGACCAAGTACACGTTGATTGATGAAGAAGCGTTCTTAACCCAATTGGATGTAGTGCGGGCGAGTCTACCAGAGGCGTTTGAAAAATCTCAAAAGATTGTTCAGCAAGGGGAAGATATTCTCCTACAAGCGGAAGACTATGCCCAAGAAATCCTAGAAGCCGCTGAACGACAAGCTCAACAGATTCTGGATGACATGGGGATTGTGCAACAAGCAGAACTCGAAGCCAAGCAAATCCGGCAACGGGTTCAGCAAGAGTGTGAAACGCTGCAAGAACAAACCCGGACTGACATTGAACAGATGCGCCGCCAAGCCCAGCAGGAATTGGCACAACTGCGCCAACTCGCACTCGAAGAATGCGAAGACATTCAAAACGGTGCGGATGATTATGCTGATTCTGTACTCAATAGTATCGAGCAACAGCTTACTGACATGCTGAGGGTGATTCGCAATGGACGTCAGCAACTTTACCAGGATGTACCACCCGGACAACCGCAAGATAAAGACGGGATTGGCGGATCTGGGTCTCGTTCATCCTCAGCGTCACCGAAAAAGAAGGGTGGGTAAGGGTTGAGGGTTGCCCCTCTTCCCGTTCCTAAGAACCTTGATTTAGAGGAATAAACTGATCATGGAGACTGACTAACCCGTCACCATAGATAACTTTGATTTCATGCTCACGTCCATTTTGTCCAGAAATAGTATAAAGAAACTGCTGACGCTCAGACTCTACACCAATAAACTGATAATTGAGTGAGTCTAAAGAGAATAAATCCTTGTATTGTGATATGATTTCCCTCAACTCGTCTTGACTAAACAAGGTTTCCTCAATATTCAAAACTCTGCTCAGCTTGTCAATGTCTTGGCTTTGAATGGCATCTATATACCGTTCTACTAAACGGTTAGCGTAAACGGAATAGAGCAAAAATGGATCATCTAACCGAATGCTTTGGTCTTGATAAACAGCAATCTGTTTACTAATTCCCTGATTGTTAGCGATGCGGTAATTAAAGCGTTGAATCGGGGTTTGATTGCCTGTTTCACCGAGTTGTTCAACACCCAGACGCTCAAAATCAGTTATCTCTTCCCCTTGAAAATAAGCCCGATAATGGTTGAGTGCCGCTTGCACATTTTCAGGGGCGCGATCGCGTTCCATCAAGTAGGGCATAAAGAAGTTAACATTTTCCTGATTAATTGCCTGAATTGTGGCAGCAATTAACACATCAGCTTCTGTGAGTGTTAGGGATTTAGTCGTTTGAGCATCGGGAACTTGAGTTATGGTTTTTGGTGGTACTGTTTCCCCTTGACTAGAAACTGTCTCGGCTTGAGAGCATCCAAAAAAGAGAACGCTGCACAGACTAACTATCAAAACGATAGACTTATTCATACTCGAATCGGGTAAAATGTTTAAGGTCGCCAAATCTTCGTCGTTGGCGCAACGACTACTAATAATTATCCATCTGGACTCAACTGAACTCCGGGCAAACTAATGTCAGATTCAATTTGAGTATAAGAAGAATGATTTGATTATGAGGCTATCTGTTTCTCCAGGAATTTAACTTCCCCCATCCGGCTCATACTTTCGGGTAAGCTCAATAGTCAGGAGTTAACCCAAGACTGCTCAGATAAGCTCTAATTTAATTTTTTTCCAGACGTTCCACCACAACGTCTCTACAACCCCTACTTCCCATTCCCGGTTAAGGATTCCCCACACTCAACCGTCAACTCGAATTTTGTCTGACGACTTAACTTTGGGCTGATATTATTAAGTCTTGTTTCTCTAATATTTTCCCCACACCCCACACCCCATACCCCACACCCTGTCTCTACCAAGGTCTATTGCACCCAATCGAGAAGTGCTATAAAGCTTCTGGGTTTCTTACTTAATTTTTGGCAAGAATGCGCCAGCCCCCACAAAAATCCTGTCTTCTGCCTTGTTTCCACCTCTAGCGAGATTATCCGGTTTGAGGTTTTATGTATCCTAGTTGAGGCATACTCATAATGCAAATATTACAAGATTTCACCAAAGGGCAGGCTACCCTGTAGGGGAAATAAACACGATTACACGTTCAATTACATTCTGACGAGAGATATATGACACAACCAAGCTTCGGAGTCATCGGTTTAGCTGTGATGGGAGAAAACCTAGCGCTCAATGTGGAAAGTCGCGGGTTTCCAGTGGCGGTGTATAACCGGACTAGCTCAAAAACGGAAGACTTTATGGCAAAGCGTGCCTCGGATAAAAATGTCACCGCCGCCTATTCTCTGGAAGAGTTTGTCAAAACCTTGGCACGTCCCCGCAAAATCCTGGTTATGGTTAAAGCGGGCAAACCCGTTGATATTGTCATCGATCAACTTAAACCTCTGCTCGAACCGGGCGATATGATTATCGATGGTGGGAACTCCCTCTACGAAGAAACCGAACGCCGCACCAAAGACTTAGAAGCCACGGGACTCGGCTTTGTCGGGATGGGGGTCAGTGGTGGCGAGGAAGGAGCGCTCCATGGTCCTAGCTTGATGCCAGGAGGCACGGATACGGCGTATCAAGAGTTAGAACCGATTTTGACCAAAATCGCTGCTCAGGTGGATGATGGACCCTGTGTCACCTACATTGGTCCTGGGGGTGCAGGTCATTATGTGAAGATGGTGCATAACGGGATTGAGTATGGCGATATGCAGCTCATTGCCGAAGCTTATGATTTGCTCAAACATGGCTTAGGATTGGATCACAAGCAGCTTCATCAGGTGTTTTCCGAATGGAATACAACCGATGAGCTAAATTCCTTTTTAATTGAAATTACGGCGGATATCTTCAAGTACATTGATCCGGATACGAATCAGCCGTTGGTTGATTTGATTCTGGATTCTGCCGGACAAAAGGGAACTGGACGCTGGACGGTGGTTAGTTCTCTGGAATTGGGTGTCCCGATTCCCACGATTTATGCAGCGGTGAATGCGCGGGTGATTTCGTCCTATAAACAGGAACGAGTCGCGGCGGCGAAGGAACTAATCGGGACGACGGGCAACTATGAGGGAGATAGCCAAGCCTTTATCAATAAAGTCCGTGATGCGCTTTATTGCTCAAAAATGTGTTCCTATGCTCAAGGCATGGCATTGTTGGGTAAGGCTTCGGAGGAGTTTAATTACAACCTGAATTTGGCAGAAACTGCCCGGATTTGGAAAGGGGGTTGTATTATTCGGGCAGGATTCCTGGATAAGATTAAAAATGCCTTCAATGAGAATCCGAAACTGCCGAATTTATTGTTAGCGCCGGAGTTTAAGCAAACGATTCTGGATCGCCAGGATGCATGGCGGGACGTGCTAGTAGCTTCTAATCAGTTGGGAATCCCGGTTCCAGCGTTTAGTGCGTCATTAGATTACTTCGACAGCTATCGGCGCGATCGCTTACCGCAAAACCTGACCCAAGCCCAGCGCGACTACTTTGGCGCTCATACTTATGAGCGAACCGATAAGGAAGGGGTTTTCCATACCGAATGGGCGCAGTCATAGAGATATGATCCGCGTCGGTTAAAACTGACAGCTTGCACCATTTTTAGTCAGCGCCGACAGCCGCCCGGAGCCCGGAGTTCAAACTCCGGGCTAATAGCTTAAGTCCATTAAAATGGACTACTGCCTTCCCACAATATAATTAGGTACTGTTCATGGCTGAAATACCTATCAGCGCTAGGTTTTATAGCTGTCGCCATAAAGGTTAGGACTTTCTTTAACGGCTGAAACGAGAAGGTATCAGTAAGAACCCTTCTGCCTTCTACCCTGGAGTCTTCCGCCTTTTGCGATAACTTATGACTTTTGACTTTGCGATGAATTTGAACGAGATAGGTAGGGGTAGCAATACCCCTACACTCATCTCAGAAGACACTTATTCTTTAGCCGCCCTTACGGATTGACTCGCTCTCCAGGTGTCCGTCCGCCTTCATCGTTGCTACCACCACGAGGTTGGGAGTTACCAGGATCACCACCTTCTGCACCATTGCCAATCCCTTGGTTGAAGTTGCGATTCATATTACCCTGCGCTTGGTCATCGTCATCATCGTCATCATCGTCATCATCATCGTCATCATCATCGTCATCGTCATCGTCATCGTCATCGTCATCTTCCATTTCCATGTCATTATCGGTGTCATCTTCCGTGTCACTATCGGTGTTGGTATTCTCCTCTTCCATGTCCATCGCGGTATCCTCTTCATCGACAATAGTGTCGAGTTCCTCATCAGAAATCTGACGCAGACCAACCAACCCGGGGAAGCAACGACTGCTCGGACCAACCATCTTGTAGCCTTGGCGACCTAAAGCACGACCGCGACTGGTGCGAGTCGCGACAAGATAACGTTCACCACCACTCTCTGTATAGTTCACTCTTACTCGCCCTTGAGCAGTACTGGCACTGGTGAAGCGAATAGAGTTGGAGACTTCGTATTGAGTTTCTGCTGTGCTGGAATAGCCAGAGAAAGAGACTAGGTTTGTATTTGCAGAGTTGGCAGACGTTGCTGATGTCATCATCGTAGAACCGGAGCCGCTAGCTGCTGCTGTAGCCACTGCTGATCCCGAACCTGTGCCATTGAAAATGATGAAGTCACCCCAACCACCATTTAACTGTATGTCGCTGCCTGTAATAAATAGGGTGGTGTTAGCGAAGTCGATGTTACTGTTGATATTGATGCTACCACCACATAAATTACAAACAAAATTACTGTCATCGTTATCATTGGGGTTGGAATATTCATAGCCTCCGCTGTCGCTACCGCTAAAATCATCCCGGTTGATGGAACCCAATCCAGCCGTCGCATAGAAACTGACAGAACTACTTTCTCCTTCCAGTTTGCTGCCATTCTGCTCAAACTCAAACTTGGTTTTTCCATCACCATTGCTGGCAAAGGCAATCCCACCAGAACTGAATATTGAAGTGAAACCTGAGATTTCACCATCCTCTTCTTTCCCTTTAATTTTAAAGTCTGTGGCGACAGTTGAATCTAATTGAGCCGTTGAATCAATGGATACATCACTGAGACTAACATCTACAGCACCCACATCTGCCTCAATTTTAAACTTGCCGCTCGCTGCCTCACCCTCAATCTTAAATTTTTCGTTCGTTGATCCAACAAAGCGAACTTCACCATCACTAACGTCAAAGTCAGTACCCGCTTCTGGTATTACCTCCTCACCTTCAAACTCAAATTTGAGCTTGCTCACCAGAAAAGATTCAGACTCAGGGGACATACCACCCATCGCGTCAGTGAGTTGATAGCTCGAAGGCAGATCAATCACACCACTATCTAGCGTGGCATTGAAGTTCCCAACCTGCAATTGCCCGTCGGTGGCAGAAAAACCGCTAGTGACAACATTTACATCGCTTACATTAGGCAAAAATACTAGGGGCGCAGCACCAAGGGTGTCAGGACTAACGAGGGCACCGATAAAATTGGAATTTGACGTAAACCCTGAATCACCGAGGGTAAAGTTCAGCACGGTGTCTGTATTGGCAAAACTCACCATCCCCATTGATGGTGTCATCGCCGCACCAGAAAGCAACCCTTGGAGTGTGCCAGAACCAGTAATTGTTGTCCCATCACTACTACCATCAAAGCTAGCTGCCGTTGGCACAAACGTTGCGGTTGAGCTTTGACCATTGGGTGTAACAATATCCAGAGTCTCTATCCCGACATCGAATAACGTTGCAGGTCCAGCAATCGGAGTTTGAGCATCGGTAACATTTCCTTCCACAAAAAAGGCGGCTTGACCTGTGATTTGACCCCCTGTTACCTCAGTAAAGTCCGCTCCCGTTTGCGGATTAGCCGTGGGTGGTGTTTGAGCATGAGCCAAAGGTGTCAGAACAACGCTTAAGCCACCAGCGATACCCAAGCCGACCATGTAACGAATTGACTGGAAAATCATCATTAAGACTCCAACAGTAAATAAACAAAACGAATCGAGGTATTTTGCATCAATTCTGACTTCGGAACCCAATCCCACCGCCTGGTTAATTCCGATTTAATCCCGAACAGAGTCAGATGGCGAAGTATTTCTAAGGAAAAGGGGAGAGAGTATCCTAAATTTTCGGTCTAGGTCAGAGGATGCAGGTTCCTGGCATGATTCAACCTGTCTTAACAACGAAGACGCTAGTCTCCAGGCACAGTTCCACTCCTGGGGCATCTTTACCAGAACTTTACAAAAAACCTTCATGACATAGTAGGCTGAAAACGTCTGACCGGATGCCCCATCGGAGAATTAGGAAGCCATTGGTGTTAACTGATGCCGACGCCAATGTAGAGACGTACTTTTGAAGCGTCTGGAATAAAGGTTTTGTGGTTTGCTCTTTCCTGCTTAGAAGGTAAATGTAGTCCGAATCGCACCAATCCCAATCGTATCGTTATCCGGATTGTGTCCTGGATCAAAAATGACAATGACTCCCGGCGTGATGCTGATATTATCAGCCACTTGCCAGCGGTAAAACAGCTCGACATGAGTCGTCGTTCCCGGTTGATCTCCCTCATCGCCAACCCCTCCATTACTGACGAAATCTGGGACATTTAGAGTTATAGGCAGATCACTGTCGGTAATTTTAGGTGGTTGACCCACATACAAACCCGCTAAATTTCCTTCACCAAAGAGGTCAGGCAAGTTCAGAAAAGCCATCCAGTTGAAGGTTTGCACATCTCCGGAACCGGCTTTGTAATTAGAATCCGTATAACCAAGCCAGCCGCCTAAGGTGAATTTCGGGGTAACTCGCCACTCCAAACCACTACCAAAAGCATTTGTATTCATCGGACCTCTGAGAAGTACATCTGACCCATCGAGTACAAAGCGACCTCTGATTACTTGATCATCCCCAACACCTGTTCCCAAAAGTCCAGAGGGAGTATAGGCATTGATGTATTGCAACGACAGATCCAATGTGTCTGTAGGAGAAGCGACTAACTGTACACCAGCTACAGTGTTTCCATTATCTCCACCAAAGAGACCATCATCAGGATCATCAGAGTCACTAGCTGAATAGACACCTTGTAAGCTCAGACGGGTGGCAATCTGCCAATCAAAGCCAATACCACCACTCCCATTGCCAATATTAATAATTGGATTACGCTGGGCAAAGCGAGACAGGGAACCAGAACCGGCGCTTTCGATCCGATTGACCCCCCGAAAGACGTTGACTGGGTTAACTCCTTCTGGTCCAACGATTACGGCAAAATTACTGCCAAAGAGTTGACGATAGTTAAGGTCAGTCAGTCGTAAATCATTATTGGTGTCTCCTTCATATCCCAAACTGATATAGTTCCTCAAACTGTTGCCCGTTCCACTACCGTCACCAGCTTGGAAACTGGTTAGTAAAAGACTCCGAGGACTCAACTGAGTAAACAAGCTTAACTGTACATTGTTAATCACATTGACATTGGTGTCTTCATCCTCAAATGTGCCAGTGCCAAATTCAAAGTCATTTTCCGTTCGCCCTTGCACACCCAGAATGGCTTGCCCAAAGATTTTAGTCGTCGTCGAAAACTGATTATCTTCTAAAAGTGCAGTCCGACCTTCTAGGTTATCTACCCGCGCCCCCAGGGTAGCGAGTTCTGCCTCAAACTCCAACACTAACCGCCGCAGACTTTCTAAATCCCCGGTGGGAAACTCAGTCCGACCCGCGATTAACCGCTCAATTTGCTGCATACAGGCGTTCACGCCAGCGGCAAATTCATACCGGGTCATTGCCCGATTACCCCGAAACGTGCCATCTGGATATCCGGCAATACAACCATACCGTTCCACCAGACTCCGTAGTGCCTCATACGCCCAGTCTCCGGGAGAAACATCTCTTAACTGAGACACATTGGTCACTTGATCCATCGGGTCAGATTCCTCTACCGCCTCTAATGGATCAACGAACAGGGGCTCAGAAACAGTGGGATCACTGCTGTCTTCCATTTCTGGTAAGGCTTGGGCTAAGTCTTGAACTTGGGTTTCCACAAAGGTGTCTTCGGACTCGATTAGGGAATCCGTTGACGTGATCATTCCGACTTCACTGGTGGTGGATACCTCTAGTTCAGTGATGATCTCTGCTTCCGTTACTGGGGTAGCTATCTCAACCGGAGAATTCACCAGTCCCGTTTCAGTTGACAGAAACAGTCCTGGGTCTACTCCTGACGTTTCAGTCAGCCGAGCCAAATCTGTCGGCTGTTGCTCTGAAGATTCAACAGGCGTTGCTTGCGCGGCAGAGAAGCTGGTCACCCAGCAACCTAAGGTGGCAAACATCAAGGCTGAAGACGCTGTTTTTCCCAAACGTCCATAAGTCGTCATAGTTTTATCACTCCTCAAAAAAACCACACTCGCCCTCGATTTTAGCTATAAAGAAGAGACAACTGTCAATTAGCTCTTTTTTCCTTAATCAAAGCTAAGTTTCCTTTTGTAGAAAGAGAAAAGGGTACGGGGAACAGGAAACGGGGAACAGGAAACAGAAACAAGGAATTGAGGACTTTGACAATTCTTAACCTAGTTAACAAAATTTATGTTCAGGTAATTAAGAGCGGGTTTTACCGATCGCGTTCGGTCGATGTCCGATAACTTGACTAGCGAGAGTCTTTCTAGAGGAACAGGACTATCTGTCAGGTAAGACCTGTCTGTGTACCTCACTTACTTGAAATATCTATACAACGACAGAGAGTCCGGAATTTCCTTAACCCCTTCTTAACCTGAAAGACTCCAACCCAAGTCCCCTCAACTGGCACTCCTGTCCCTTCCCGCCTTGAAGTACGGGGTTTATCGGCGGTTTCCCGATAGACTATTGATGAAAAATAATTATTAACTTAAGTAGGGTTGAGTTGCGGATTGGCTCAGGATTTCTAATCTAACGATCCCCGATCCCCGGAAAATTGTCATAGTTACTTGTCATTTCGTAAACTTATGCCAACCAAATCTCAGAAATAACGCTAAGATCGAATTCATTTAGTTGAGGAATGCAAGGAATGGGTGAAGCAAAACGTCGTAAAACTGCACTTGGAGACAAGTACGGTCAAGAGGCGAGACTCTTCCCCTGGCTCCCAATTAGTAAAAGTCAGGGTGAGCAGTTCGTCAAATTGACGACTAAGGGCGCTTGGATTGGCATCGGCTTACTCGTAGTCTGGTGGCTAACCGTGCGCTTTGTTGGACCGACATTCGGTTGGTGGCAAATCAATTAGCCAATTCCCACCGATGGACTAGGCGGCAATGGTTTCAGATTGAGTATCACCATTGTGACTGCTGATACAACTCATTAGGAATTTGTATCGGATAACTTGAGGATTACCCCCAATGACTTGAGCTACCTAGAGAGCAACTCGTCTGAAGTGGGCTAGAATCGTGGAGCCAGATCATCAAGCTAGAATTGCTCAAATCCCTAACTCTGTTAGTCAATTTGAGGAATCAGCCGAAGACAAGGCTTACTCATATTTTGCACTGACCCCTCCCAAAATAGAGTCTTAAATCCTTAAGTAAAGTATAAAATCTAATATTCGTAGGAAAGGTGTTTGGAGGATTAACGTGTTCATAAGACTTGCAGAGCAACATCGTCAATTTGTACGAGATTTAGTCATGAATCTTCAGGCTTTGGCGATCGTGCTAGAAAACCGAGGCTACTTGGCATCATGCTATACCTGCGGCAATCAAATGAATAGTGCCTCATTCATGGTTAGTCTGGGCGATAGTCACCTGATTCGTTTTTTGGTCTCCGATTACGGGATTACTTGGACGGAAATGCGCGACGATCGCGAACTGATGAAGCTAGAAGGGGCAGAAGCGATTAGCCAACTTCAGGACTTAGCGGATCTGGTCAAATACCAAATTCAACCGTCTGCTGAGGTTCGTTACACTCCAGCGCGATCGCCTGTTAACTCTGAGCGCGAATCGATTGAAATGATTGGTTGAGAGTCAGAGTGTTTGAAACAGCATGGTTTCTCTGTCTCAAGGCAAAATTTCAGGTAACGCTCGGCAAGGGGTTAAATGAGATGGTAAAAATTAATACCCTCTTGCCTATAGCGTTCACCAATGCCAGGTTGGGATATTATACCTCAATCTTCGGCAAAAATGTAACGATGTAATTCACTCTTGTCAGGTTCCGGACTGGTTTGAGCAAACTGTACCGCGTCATTGAGAACCTCTTGAATACGTTTGTCGATCGCCTTGAGTTCTTCTTCGTCGGCGAGATTTTGCTCAGTCAGATAGGCGGTTAACTTTTTTATTGGATCGCGAGTCATCCAAAAGTCCTTCTCTTCTGAGGTGCGAAGTTCATCCGGATCAGCCAGGGAGTGACCTCGGAAGCGATAGGTAAGGGCTTCAATCAAAGTTGGACCTTCACCAGCCCGCGCCCGGGCGACGGCTTCTTGGGCGACGGAGTGTACCGCCAGAACATCCATCCCATCCACTTCAATTCCCGGCATCCCAAAAACACTGGCTTTTTTATAGATTTCCGGCTGGGAGGTTGCCCGTTCGTGTGCCATGCCAATTGCCCATTTATTATTTTCCACCACATAAATAATCGGCAATTTCCACAAGGCTGCCATGTTCAAGCACTCAAAAAACTGACCGTTATTGCAGGCACCATCGCCAAAAAAGCAAGCTGTAACCTGATCAGCATTCGGATCACCCAAGCCGTCACGGTGATATTTTGACGTAAATGCCGCTCCTGTAGCCACGGGAATCCCCTCAGCGACAAAGGCAAACCCGCCCAAAAGATGATGAGGTTCTGAAAAGAGATGCATCGAACCGCCGCGTCCTTTAGAGCATCCGGTGGCTTTGCCAAATAACTCCGCCATCACCTCCCGTGGGGGAACACCTGCGCTCAAAGCATGGACATGATCGCGATAGGTGCTGCATACGTAATCATAATCCCGGCGCATTGCCCGAATCACCCCTGTAGACACGGCTTCTTGACCGTTGTAGAGGTGGACAAAGCCAAACATTTTGCCCCGATAGTACATCTCAGCGCACTTGTCCTCAAACAAGCGCCCTAAAACCATATCTTCGTAAAGCAGTAATCCTTCGTCTCTGGTGATTTGACCGTCTTGAACTTGAAACTTGGGTAACGTCCGTTCCTGAACCATGGCGAATCGAGTATCCTTGCAGGAATACTATACTGGTATTTGCGTGTTTTCAGTGAGGATGGGTGACTATTGTTTAGAATAACTATTATGTTAGGGATTCTATAGGTTAATATACATGAATTCAGTTGTTGCAGCGCTGGGGAAGTGAACCGTGCGAATTCCGCTCGATTACTACCGAATATTAGGATTGCCGATCCAGGCAACACCAGAACAGCTTCAAGTCGCCTATCGCGATCGCACTCTCCAACTTCCGCGTCGGGAATATTCGGAAGTGGCGATCGCGTCTCGCAAGGAGTTGCTGGATGAGGCGTATGCGGTTCTTTCTGACCCGGAACAGCGCTCAAGTTATGATGCTAGTTTTCTGGGGAAAACCTACAACCCAGAATCTAGCCCTTCGTTACCGTTAGAATCAACGGCGACGACTGAATCAACAGCCACAGAGACGATTGATCCCAATAATCCCAGCCTAGATATCAGCAAGGAACAATTTGTGGGCGCTTTGCTGATTCTGCAAGAACTTGGGGAATATGAACTCGTCTTGCAGTTGGGACAGCCTTACTTACACAGTCGTGACAGCATCAGTTTGGATAAAGGTCACTTGGGTGACCCGCAACTGGTGCGACCTGATATTTTCCTGACCCTGGCACTGGCGTGTTTGGAACTGGGGCGGGAACAATGGCAGCAAGGACGTTACGAAAATGCCGCCTTGTCCCTAGAAACGGGTCAAGAATTACTCCTGAGTGAGGGTTTATTTCCTACGGTGCGGGGCGAAATTCAAGCGGATCTCTATAAGCTGCGTCCCTACCGGATTCTGGAATTATTAGCATTACCCGATGAACAGATTGCCGAACGGCGTAAGGGTTTACAACTGTTGCAAGATATGCTACAGGAGCGCCAAGGAATTGACGGCAGTGGGGATGACCAGTCGGGGCTGAGTATTGATGACTTTTTGCGGTTTATTCAGCAGCTACGAGGGTATCTAACAGCCGCTCAACAACAAACCTTGTTTGAGGCAGAAGCCCGCCGCCCTTCAGCCGTCGCTACCTATCTGGCGGTTTATGCTTTGATTGCTAGAGGATTTGCCCAGCGTCAACCGGCTTTAATTGCCCGGGCGAAACAAATGCTAATGCGGTTGGGGCGGCGTCAGGATGTGCATTTAGAACAAGCCGTCTGTGCGCTGCTGTTGGGTCAAACCGAAGAAGCCAGTCATGCGTTGGAACTGAGTCATGAATACGAACCGTTAGCCTTTATTCGGGAACAGTCTCAAGGCGCTCCGGATTTGTTACCGGGATTATGCCTGTATGGAGAACGCTGGCTGCAAAATTCCGTATTTCCCCATTTCCGCGACTTGGCAGAACAAACCGCCTCGTTGAAAGACTATTTTGCTGATGAGCAGGTACAAGCCTATTTAGAGCAGCTACCGGAATCGACGCGAACGGCTAATAATGAATGGTCAGTGACGGCTCAGAAAAAAGCTTACACGACAACAGGCGCATCCACAGGTCGGAGTAACGGTCATTCCCGCGATCGCGAACCAGCAGTTGTGGGTTCATATAGCAGCAGAGAGCGCGATCGGGCAGCTCAGACAGCGAGTTTCGCAGGGGGGAGCGATCGCACTTCGGTATCTGGTGTTTCAACGTTACCCGCCAGCCAACGGGTTGCTTCAGCAACGAGTCGGGTAGGAGAACCTACAACTCAAGCCATTAATTCTTCTGGGGATTCACCAACAAACACGGCGGTTAAATCAGCGCCACCAGGACGTTCCACTAAAGTCCGATCAGAAGCAGAAGCCAGTCGAGTTCGTCCGGTGTCTGGGGTATCCACTCCGTCTGCTGAACCCGGACATCTGGATCAGTCCCCTCCAGGACGCCTGCAACGACTACCGGAACACCGCAAGGCAGCTAAAAACCGACGCTCTATCTTGCTGGTTATTGCTGGAGTAGTGGGTATCGGATTAATCGGGTGGTTGTTAATTGCTTGGATACAAAAAATCCAACAAAGTTTCTCTGCGCCAGCCTTAGAAGGTGAACAGCCCATGGTGGAACTGGCTCAACCTCCGATTCCGATTCCCGAAGCCGATAGTCAGTTAATCGCACCCGGAGGTCCGCTGACTCAAGATACCGCCCAGCAAGTGATTCAAACCTGGCTTTCGACGAAATCGCAAGTGTTCGGACCCGATTATCAAATTGATCGATTGGATCAAATTCTAGTTGATCCAGTTTTGTCTGTTTGGCGGAGACGGGCGCAAACCAATCAGCAACGGAACATTTATGCCCAGTATAATCACCAGGTTAAAGTAACATCCGTGCAAACGAATCCGGCTAATCCTGAGCAAGCGAAGGTAGAAGCAGCGGTTAAAGAAGAAGCCCGTTTCTATCAAAATGGTGAAATTAATCAGGCGCTTTCATACGATGATAATTTGCGGGTTCAGTATGAGTTGGTGCGTCAGGAGGGTCAATGGTTTATTAAGGGTATGGCGGTTAGGTAAAGTATTGTCATTTGTCATTCGTCCTTTGTCATTTGTCATACTTGCTTCTCGTGAAGCAAGCTACGTCCTTTGTTAAGAAAATTCTACTAGATACCCGACTTCTTCAAGAAGTCGGGTATCTTATTTAATATTGCTAACAATCTCTTGAATAATTAGAAACTAAACGTCGTCCGGATTGTGCCTACCCAAATATCATCATTTCCATCATCATGATTGGGATTCAAAATCACATAAGCTCCCGGTGTAATCAGGATATTATCCGTAAGCGGATATTGATACTGTGCCTCAATTAAGAAAGAGGTATCATCATCATCAAGACCACCATCGACATCAGTAAGTTTAGGCGGTATACCTGCAGCAACTGAAAAAGCAGCACCCTCTTTACCTAAGTCAAGGAAAGAGACATTCCCCATCCAAGTCCATAACTCAGCGTTATCCCCTTCTCGGTCACCCGCTTCAGCTTCTGCATTGATGTAACCACCCCAACCAGCAATGTTGATCTTCGGAGCCACCCGCCAGCTACCTTGAATGCCGAAACGTAGAGCAGAAGTGGCAATTTCGCCAAATGGTTCTTTTGCCAGTGGACTACCTGTACTACCTGACAAATTGACATCTTCTCCCGGATAGTAGGAATAGCCAAAGGCAAACCCTAAATCTAGTTTTTCTCCCAGGGCGAGATTCAACTGAGAAATAGCGGTGAAGTCTCCATCGAATACGCCATCCTTATCAAGTGGACTGTTACTTTCACCGGTTAAATAACCCAGATCTAAACTCAGGGAATCGCTAAACTGAATATTGGCACCCACGCCTTGTTCAGCATTATTCCGAAAGACAAAAGGATTGCGACGATTGAACCGATTTAAAGCACCCGTACCACTACTTTCAAGAATAGGGTTGTGGATTTCTGCGATGTCATTGAAATCAAAGCCATTAGCACCGACCAAAAGCCGGATTTTATCGCCCAAAGGGAAACGGTAGTATAAGTCATTGATTTCCACATCATTACCATCTTCACCAGTAAATGATTCAAACCCTTGACGAGACATTTCTGTTCCTGTCGCTTCATCAAACTCAGGCGTATTTCCGGCTTGTAAGCGAACTCTTAAGCGATCTTCGCCCATAAAGCTGGTATCAAAGTTTAAACGAGTCCGATTACTAAAGGTAAGATTGTCATCAACATCTTCATCGCTATCCGCTTTTTCATCCCCAAAGGCACTCGCCAGGTTAAAAATAACTTCCCCTTTCAGTTTAGTGGTAGTAGAAAACTGATTGTCTTCCAAAAACGCCACGCGCCCTTCCAGGTTATCTACCCGTGCGCCTAAGGTTGCTAATTCCGCTTCAAATTCCTGAATTAACCGCCGCAGGGTTTCTAACTCCGTCTCGTCAAAACCACCCGTGCCAATCAAACGCTCAATTTGGTTTAAACAGGCATTTAAACCCGCCGCAAATTCGTAACGAGTCAGGGCGCGATTACCGCGATAGGTGCCATCCGGATACCCAGCAATACAACCGTAGCGCTCAACTAAGCTTCGCAGCGCTTCATACGCCCAATCCCCTGGAGACACATCTCGCAGTTGACCCACGCTGGTTACTTGGTCAAGGGATTCAACTCCATTTTCACTACTGTAACGTTGAATTTGTTCTAATAGTTCCCGATTAGAATTAGTATTGGTCGGACTTAAGCCTGGGCTGACATCAGAAGCAATTTGTAGAGGATTAATCTTTACTGGAGTTTCAGATAACTGGCGGTTGAGTTCTGCTGTAGATTCGCGAGTGCTTGCTGTTGGATTAGGAATCTCTGCATCAGCATTGTTAGCAACAAATAGGGAGAGTCCAAGTAGGGCGGAACTGAGTTGCAGTGTTTTCCACACGAGCGTTGATTTCATTGATCCACGTTCCTCACACCGAAATAACGGTTAATGGGAAAACTATACAACACCATTGCAGCTATTAACAATAATTAAGTAGGGTGGGCTGTGCCACGCCAGCCTTAATTCAGTACCATTCCACCTACAATGCTTATTAGTTAATTTTTATCTAAAACAGTTGCTCTGTATCAGGCAACTGATCAAAGGTCTGAAGAATCTTTTGAGTTGATGCAGTCATGAGCTGTAATCCAGCATATATTTAGACCTTAGCATAGGCAATTACGCAAGCGATCGCGCTTATTAATATAAGGTTAGGATTAATCGGGGTACAGCATTGCTGTACCCCTACACCAGATGATTCAATTGTCAACGACAGCCGAGACAGGTTTAGAAACTAAAGACTGTTCGCAGCGTACCGACAAACTGGGTATCATTGTCATCATCATGCTCAGGATTGAAGATGACAAAAGCACCCGGAGTGATGGCGATATTATCAGTGAGTTGATAGCGGTAGAAGGCTTCTAGGTGATAGGACGTGTCGTTATCTTCACGAGCGGCTATATCGTTGTCTGTGGTTTTGGGTGGCATCCCAAATATAAAACCAAGTTTATTACCTTCACCACCAACGTCTAAAAGCGCTAAGTTGACAGCCCAGTTCCAAATATCGGCATCAGATCCTTCGTTAGCACCCGATTCGGCTTCAGCGTCTTGATATCCAATCCAACCACCAACAGAAAACTTGCCAAATAGTGCGTTGGCTTGGATTCCATAGGCATCAACCGAAGTCGCGGTATCGTTGTTACCAAAAGGATTAGATGCGAAGCTACTTCCTGTGCTTCCTGTAACGTTAACTGTACCACCATTGTAGAAGGAGTGCAGATAGGTGGCTGCTAATGAGATATTTTCAGTAGGTGTAAAGGCAATTTGACCTAGGGCTGCATAATTGCCGTCAAATATACCATTTTTGGCGGAAGGATCGCTGCCGCCCCCATCAGCAGGATCGCTGCCGCCCCCATCAACAACGTAACCAGCAGAGAGTGACAAGGCGTCACTGACGTTAAAGGTTGCGGTTATTCCAGGACCTCCTGTTTCAGCGCGATAGATGGGGTTGAAACGCCCAAAGCGTGAGATAGCACCACTACCACTACTAGCAAAGTAAGGATTGATCGGATCGATAACAGTATCTTGATACTCAACTCCCGTAGCGTCTATTTGCACGGAAATTTTTTCACCGAGAGGGAAGCGATACCACAGCTCATCGATGTCAACATCGTTACCGTTATCGCCATCAAACCCTAAGCGGGTCATGTTAGTACCCGTTAAATCCCCGCTAAATGAGCTAATATTGCGGGCTTGCAAACGAGTTCTCAAGCGATCTCTTCCGGTAAAACTCGTCTCCAAGTTCAAGCGCACCCGGTCAGCGAAAATTAGATTCGTTTCATCATCGCTACCAACAGCTTCAGTGGAATCACCGAAGGTGTCAGCCAAGGCAAAGATGACTTCCCCTTTCAACTTGGTTGTTGTTGAGAACTGATTGTCTTCCAAGAACGCCACGCGCCCTTCCAGGTTATCTACCCGCGCACCTAGGGTTGCCAATTCTGCCTCAAACTCCTGAATTAACCGCCGTAGGGTTTCTAAATCAGGAATTTCTCCGCCATCCCCAATTAACCGCTCAATTTGCTGTAAACAGGCATTCAAACCAGCGGCAAATTCATAACGGGTCAAGGCGCGATTGCCCCGATAAGTACCATCTGGATACCCGGCAATACAACCGTAGCGCTCAACTAAACTACGCAGCGCTTCATACGCCCAGTCCCCCGGAGAAACGTCTCGTAACTGACCCACGCTGGTTACTTGGTCAAGAGAGGCAGATCCTTCATTGCCATAGCGCTGGATTTGCTGCAAAATTTCTTGATTAGAGTTAACAGAGGTATCTCCAGCCGCCGGAACGGGTTCAGGGAAGGTACTATCTGCCAGTTGAAATGCGGGACTAACGGTTACGGTGGGTTTAGGCGTCTCCGTTGCTGGGATGGGTTCAGTCAGTGCTGCATCATCTAAAGTGGGACTGATTGATGCTGTCGGTTCAGCGTCCAAATTTATCGCGGCTGTAGACAGATTAGCAGCCGTCTGATGGGAATTTGACTCAGCCGCCGATGCACCAGTAGCGACGAATAAAGAGGCAACCAACAGGACAGGACTTGCCTTTACCGTTTTCCAGAATAGAGTTGACATAATCATAAACAATCCTCACACCTACTTCCATGCCAAAACTGTAAACCAATTGGACTGAATGAGCAATAGCTTTTTTGCGTTTACTCAAAACATATCACTAATTTTACGCTTTAACTGTTACACGTTTTTATCCTCTAAGAAATAGATTCTAAATCAAAGCTGTTGATCTGGATACCACGAAAAGATTAGAATTATTTATCTGAATCAATTAATAGAGAAATGTAGAGATATAGCATATTACATCTCTATTAAGAGTATTTTATGCCATAGTAATTGGTTGGTTATCTAATCGCCGAATTGCGACGACGGCTGGCTTGGGTGGCTCGGTTGTACCTTGATGGGGCCAGTTAGACCCTAAAGGAACATAACGTTCTTGCAGAAATTGTTGCCCATTGAGGGTTTTTATCACAAACTTACGAGTCTCAGTCTGGTTATCCTTGCGGATACCGTATTTTTCTCCTGGATGTTGTATGGCGAGGAATAGGGTTTTTTGATCGGGACTAAAAAAGGGTCCGGTGGTTTCACACTCCATCGGTCCAATGCCAAATAAATAAGCATTACCCGCCATTGTTCCAGAGGTAGGCATACACCAGATTGAATTGTTGCCAAAAATTCCCTGGATATCAGTTTGACTTATGGATTCACCTTGGTCATTGACCCGACTGGTTACGGGCTGATTGTGTTTGGAGGTAGATATATCCGTCACCATCCACACATTGCCATTTTTGTCAAATTCTAGATTATCGGGATTAGAAAATCCGGCACCCCCTTCAGCGGGTTCGCCTCCCATGGCAAAGGAATCCCACCGAAATGTCATCGCGGCGGGATCATCTTGGTTTTCTACTAGACGCAGAATCCAGCCATATTCCCAGGGTGTTTCTCCCTGGGGTCCTTTAAAGACGCGCTTGTCGGGTCCGCCATCTCCCCCTGGACTACCAGAGGTAAAGGCGATATACAGGGAACCATCCGCCGCCATATCTGTATCTTCAGGACGGGCGGTGGGAGTTGCACCAGCAGCATTGGCGGCAAAATGGGCGTCGATTAAAATCGCTCCCTGTTTTTCGAGGTCATTCCCTGCGTAGAGATCTCCTAGTGTGGCAAACTGTTGCTTAAACGCTACGGCTTCTGCATCGGTTGTCACCTCAACAATGCCTCCCTGGGGACGTTTGGGTAAGGGGACTAAGCTGCCTTCAACGGTACTGGGTAACACGGGGTTAACAGGGGTAGTGGGTGTTAATGCGATCCAACGTCCTGTCCCATCCGGTTCAAATACCGCCGCGTACAGCATTCCCTCTGCCATTAAACGGGAATTGGTTTTATCGGTTGGATCACTAACGGTGTCTTTACTGACAAACTTATACAGATGACCCCCTCGGCGATCGCATCCCGAATATACCGCTAAGGGTTTCCCGGATACAACCTTAAACGCCACGGCTTCATGACGAAATCGACCCAGCCAACTGTGTTTTGTCCCATAATCATTGGCATCAGCCGGATCAACTTCCACCATCCACCCATATTTATTCCCAGCTAAGCCAAAAACATTACCTCGTCCATCGACAAAGTAATCGTTAATCACAAAGGGAAGCGCGGCGGGGTCAAAGGACGTACCATCAGCGTAAACGGGTTCTGGTACTTGGTCTTGAAAATTTTCCTCTGCACTCAGTACCGTTCCCCAAGGCGTGGTTCCGCCAGCACAATTTTGGAATGTTCCAATAATGCGATCGCCTAAGCCATCCTGGTATCCTTGTCCTTGAGCCTTCTGGAAAACCGCCACAGCCGGACCCGTTGCTTTGAGATAGCGATCGTCTTCATAGCCAGAGATGCCAGTAATTCGGCGATCAGCGGTAGAATAGGTTCGCGTCCATGTCCCATCGGCAGTCTTGCTAATTGAAATCACCCCCAAGCCCTGATCAATCAACCCTTCTAAAGAAATCTGTCTAATTTTAGCTTTTAAAGGATCATTATCGGGCAAAGCAAAGGCATTAATCTTACCCTCACTCTTTGCCGCAACCGCTTTAACCTCCTCAAATGGTAATGATTCACCGATGACTTGAGCATAAGTTTGCATCCAAGTGCCACCGCTAATATATTCAAAATTAATGGTCAGGTATCCTTCATTCTGACCTGTTTCGATAAACGATAAATAATCATTGTTATAGCCAAAGCGAGAATCCCCCACCTTGTCTCCCCAAGCGCCGATCACATCGTAGGTAAAACCTTCGGGTAATACTAAATCATCCACCACTTCATAACGGCTGTAGGCTTCGATTTGTTTCGTTGATGGCACGCGATCGCTTTCTAACGGTAGGGGACCTTTGACGGGTTTAAAACTCAGAGTATCTGGATTCGGGTTAATTTGGGTTAATGAACCAGAACCATTCTGAGCCGGAGAACTACAAGACCCCAGCGCTACTGTTCCTGCACTAGCTCCCAGAAATAGCAGAAAATCACGACGTTTGAGAGCCATAGTTCACCCTTCCCTGTTCAGATTTGGGTTTTGTTAGAGGAATATCCTAGATGCGATGCAAGGATATCCTAAAGTGTGCAGGTTATAAAGGGGTAAAGTATTGGTAATCGTTGGGTTAAGCTGCTTTTAATGAACAAGGGTGGGTTTTGTTGTGCCGTTATTGGTGAGGTAGGGCGGGTTTTGTTGTGCCGTTATCGGTGAGGTAGGGCGGGTTTTGTTGTTTAGCTATCGGTGAGGTCGGACAGATTTTATTGTGCCGTTATTGGTGAGGTAGGGCGGGTTTTGTTGTTCCGTTATCGGTGAGGTCGGACAGATTTTATTGTGCCGTTATCGGTGAGGTAGGGCGGGTTTTGTTGTTCAGTTATTGGTGAGGTCGGACAGATTTTATTGTGCCGTTATCGGTGAGGTAGGGCGGGTTTTGTTGTTCCGTTATTGGTAAAAAGCTAGCGTTAGTTCCTAAACCCGCCCCTACAGTTCCTAAACCCGCCCCTACAGTTCCTAAACCCGCCCCTACAATTCCTAAACCCGCCCCTACAGTTCCTAAATCCCCTACAATTCCTAAACCTGCCCCTACAATCTTCTGCCTTCTGCTTTCTTTTCTAGGAACGATGACCTGTAACAATATAAGTTACCCGTTGACCGATGTTGGTCGCATGATCAGCCATGCGTTCGATATGACGAATCGCCAAGACCAAGAGTACAATTGGCTCAACTACGCCTGGAATATCTCGCTGAAAGGCTAACGTTTGATATAGCTGATCGTAAGCATTATCGACCTTATCATCTAATACTTTAACCGCTTGTCCAGCCGTCGCATCTAAGTCCGCTAATGAGGCTAAACTCGACGCTAGCATCGCTTGGGCATGGTGGGACATCTCTTCAATTTGGGACATACAAGGATGAGGTGGGTAAGCGAATAATTTTACCGAAATTTCTGTTAAATCCTCAGCATAATCACCAATACGTTCCAAATCCCGGATTAACTGCATAAATGCACTAACCAGACGTAGATCTTGTGCCACTGGCGATTGAAGTGTGAGCAGAGAGGCACACTCTATTTCTATATGGCGGTAGTAGCGATCAATTCGTTTCTCAACTGAGGTAATTTCCTGGATTGCCTCCAGATTTTGGTAAAATAGAGCTTGATGACCGAGGCGGAATGAATTTTCCACCAATGCGCCCATCCGCAGTACATCCTGCTCTAAGCGGTTAAGGGCGCGTTTAAAGTGATTGCGATCGCAAGGGCGGTTTGCAGAAGATAGACTCACCTCATTCTAATTTGTGGCTGGATACCTCCTGCATACTGTGGTATGGGCTGGGAGGAAAGCCACACCTCCTAACTCAATTTACTGATACAAAGTGGTGGGTAGAAAGAAGTACAGTTAGTTTTTACCCAATTGCCTAATCGTTTAAGACACCTCCCCTGTACGGAGTCAAATTAGTCTCGCCTATATTGTATATGGGCGAACTTATTGACTTGTCCGAAGACAAATTTAATTATGTCTACTTCTATTGATAGCAGATCAAGGTTAAATTGTAGTAAATTATTCGGCTGGCAAGTGGGGGGTGGTGATTTGTAATTTGTTGATGGTTCATTGGTAATCCTCTCCCCCATCTCCCTCATCTTCCTCATCTTCCTCATCTCCCTCAAGCCAATTTAAACTCTCGCGTCTCCCCTTCAACCATCTCGTACACCTCACCCTGGAAGCCAATGCAGACAGGTTGGAACCAGCCGCGATCAAACGAAACGGTTATCTTTTCATCCGTAAACCGCAGTGATAACCAATGTCCTCGATAGCGCAATCGCAGGCGTGTATCGGATAGTTCCTGGGGTAGAGACGGATTCAACCACAATACCTGATCGCGAATATCCAACCCTGTATAACACCGTTGCATCAGATCCACCGTTCCCGCCATCGCCCCTAAATGGATGCCTTCAGGTGTTGTACCTCCCTGAATGTCATCAATGTCGCTATGGACAGCCTCTTTAAAGAATTTCCAAGCTTTTTCTCGGTCAGATCGGGATAACACCCAGGAATGCACCATCCGGCTGAGCGTGGAACCGTGGGAGGTTCGCTGCATGTAATAGTTGATATTGCGGGGAATGGTTTCCGCATCGAAGGGGTAGCCTAGATGTTCAAACAGATCCTGCAACGTCTCCGACGAGAACAGATAGAACAACATCAGTACATCCGCCTGCTTGCTGGCTTTGTAACGATTCGCATCGTCGTCTTCCGCCTCTAAGATGCGATCAAGGCGCTGGATGTCCCCGTATTTTTCCCGATAACCTTCCCAGTCAAACTCCTTGAGATTCTCATACCCCTCAAATTGGCTAATTATTCCCTGATCATGGAACGGCACAAACATCTTACGACTAATTTCCTCCCAGCGAACCAGTTCTTCGTCCTCAATGTCCAGAACCTCGGTCAACTCTTCGCGGCGCTTTTCGTCGAGTAACTGTAACACGCCACTGGCACAGCGTAGTACCCATGCCGCCATCACGTTGGTGTAAGCGTTATTATTTAATCCTGGTGTATCGGTATCGGGATAATGGGTGTGGAATTCATCGGGACCCATAACACTACGGATCTCATAGCGATCGCATGTCCTGAGACAGGGTAGCGGCTTCGGGACGTTGTACAATCGGCGTCAGCGTACCATCATAATCGGTAAATAATGCCAATTGGCGATCGCGCAGCCGATTCTCTATTGAACCAATCTGTTCCAGCGCCGAGGGGAGGGATTGAGTCGTTTTCTCTGGCGTTACCGAAATATCCCGTAAATCGCGAACCACGACATCCGCACCATGGTGGCGTAAGGCGTCACCACCACCATCGCGCACCACACCGACGACTAAACCAAATTGTCCCGCTTTTCCCGCTTTCACACCAGATATCGCATCTTCGACTGCGATCGCATTTTCCGGTTCCACAGCAAGTTCACGGGCGGCTTGTAAAAAGATATCGGGTGCTATCAATCGGAAAACTTGTAGGGGCGGGTTTAGCCAAAATATTGAGGGAAAATCCGATAACTTCCATACAAAACCCGCCCTTCTCCAGCATGGCGGTGGGTTGCTTCTCTGTGAGAGTCAACCGTTTGCCATTGGAGTTGATTTAAGCTTGTGATTACGCGATTAACGTTGAGATCCCCCTAAATCCCCCTTAAAAAGGGGGACTTTGAGTAATTGATTCATTGAAAGGGGGACTTTGATTCATTTTTTATTGTCCCCTGAAATATAGCCTTACCAAGGCAGGTTAGGACATTCCTAAAGTTCTCTCTTGCCTGTTATCAGGTCATTACTGGGATTGACTGATGTCCTAACGTGTCTGCGTAGTGCTATAACTGGGCTTACAGCGCTTTTCACGTTTATGGAATACAAAATTGTATCGGCTTGCTTTTCAGCGCAATCATCGTCTGTAGTCTATTAACTTGAAAACTGCTGTAATTTCTGGTTCACTTCTGACAAAGGGTAAAATGTCTTGTTCCCCCCTTTTGAAGGGGGGCTAGGGGGGATCTCTTATTACCGTGTTTGGCGACAACTAAACAGTATAATCGCACCAGCTTTGCCACAATAGACTCACCCTTCCATCAATCGCTGAATCTGGGCAATAATCTCCTGCTGCGTTGCTTCATGCGCCCAGTGTCATGCCATGACGATAATCCTTTTTAAACGCAGAGTACGCAGAGGTTTCCGCAGAGGTACGCAGAGGGATTGAACGTATTAGAGCGAAGGTTTTATAAAGTAGAGGGGAGAAGATAAGATAAAACAATAGTATGAATTACCTGTTCCCTAACGAATGACAAATGACAAATGACAAATGACAAATGACAAATGACAAATAACTAATTACAAGGCAATTGAATCTGTAACCAAGCTCCCCCAGTTTCCGGGTGATTTTTAGCATTCACAGTGCCACCGTGAGCCTGAACAATTTGCTGAACAATTGCTAAACCTAAACCACTCCCACTACTGCGCCCCAATGTAGTTACATTCTCAGACGTCGGTTGCCGATATCGCGAAGCATCTCCTCGATAAAGTCGCTCAAATACACGAGGTAAATCATTCCCTGAAAACCCCGCACCTTCGTCAATAATATCGATTTGCATCAGCGCTTTTTCCATTGGATCAGCCTGTGTTGAAGTGGTTACCTCAACTCGAATCAATCCTTCCGGGGGACTATGCTTAATACTGTTATCTAATAAATTCAAAAAAACTTGGATCAGTCGAGACTCATCAGCTTTAATCGGTAAAGTATCGGGTCCACGATAGGCAAGATGCAAGTCTTTTTGCTCTGCCAAAGGTTCCAATCGTTGCCAAGCTGACTGAATTAAAGAGTTTAGGTCGAGGGATTTATAGGTAAGACTCTTGTTCGGATCTTGTTCAAGATGGCTGAGTTCTAGCCAATTTTGAATCAGATCTATTAATCGATTAATTTCTTGCAGGAGTTGATTAACCCAACGGCTTTCTGGCGGGTTAACCCGTCCTTGCAACGCTTCTGCGACTAAGCGAATCGACGTGAGTGGGGTTCTCAATTCATGGGCTAAGTCAGACACCCACTGATTGCGAGATTCCGAGAGTTCAATTAAAGGTTGTCGATTCTCCAGAAACACGCCAACTTGCCCATTAGCCAGGGGCCAACCATACGCCCGCAACGTGAGCGATCGCACTTCGCTCATGGCTGCACCATCCATACAAGCAGGATGAAATACCCACTCTTGGCTCATCGATTGTTGCTGTTTGCGGGTTTTCTCGATTAACTGATCCAGTTCGTAGGATCGCACCACCTCTAGCAGTAAGCGAATCTGTCCGGGTTCCCAGCGGTCAATTTGCAATAACTGACGCGCCTGCTGGTTGCACCAAATTAAGTGATTGTCTTCGTCTACTTGCAAATACCCGACGGGCGCAACTTGAAATAGAGATTGAATGGCGTTGAGTTGGTCTTCTAAGACAAGGCGCTGCTGATTCGCTTGGGCAATGGCTCCCCGTAGACGAGACTCTAAGGGAAACGAGTTACTGGTCGAATTGGCTGGTAACAACTCTAAGGTTTGCTTGAGCTGCTGTTTGGTGCGGTGTTGTAACCATAAGCCAACCCCAATTCCTAGAGCTAGACCCAAGAGAAATGTCAACAGGGTCATAGGTGTGATTAATGAGACTATTGCCGAGCGATGGTTTAGTTATTGTAGCCTTTTGACAGGACGATAGCGGTACTGATTTGGGTTAAGATGCGATCGCCGGTTCGCATCTAAAATTAATTAGCCAAACCGATAGCCGAAGCCACGAACGGTAATCAAGTATTCCGGTTGACTGGGGTCTTTTTCTAATTTTTCCCGCAGCCAGCGAATGTGAACATCGACAGTTTTGGTATCTCCCAGAAAATCGGCTCCCCAAACCTGATCAATTAACTGTTCCCGAGACCACACCCGCCGGGGATACCCCATAAACAATTCCAACAGTCGGAATTCCTTGGGTGATAGATTCACCTCCTCGCCCCGCACCGTGACGCGGCATTCTTCGGGGTAGAGGGTAATGTCCCGTAACTGCAACGTCGGCGTTTGCGGTATGGAATTATAGCGGTGACGACGTAGGAGGGCGCGACACCGGGCGATTAATTCCCGCATACTAAAGGGTTTGGTCAGGTAGTCATCGGCACCGACTTCCAACCCCAAAACCCGATCCGTTTCACTCGCTTTGGCACTGAGAATCAAGATGGGAATAGAATTCCCTTTATACCGGATCAAGCGACACAGATCGAGTCCGTTCACCTGAGGCAGCATCAAGTCTAGAATCAACAGGCTAAACTGGCACTCCTCGTCATTGGCATCGCCCTCGGACAGAAGGGTTAAAGCGGTACGACCATCAGCAGCCGTCACCACGTCATAACCTTCCTCTTGTAAGGACAACATGAGCATTTCTCGGATGAGAGTCTCGTCTTCTACGACCAGAATGCGGTTGGATTGTGCCAGTTCTGGAGTAGAAGGGCTTTGCGGTAGATCGACAGAAAGCATAAATGGTAAGGAAATTGGGTATCTGAACGTCTAAGCCAAGATATACACCAAAATCATGGTGTTGCAACGATATAGAAATGGAACTCTACGTCTAGAGTGACACAAGATTCGGCTGGTGTGACTATACCCTGTGAATATTTTGCAGACTTAAAACAATTTGGGTAACTTTATTGCCGATTTCCCCATGGTGACCTACACTAAGGATAGTGTAATACATGTCATACGCAAGTATGACAGAATGAGGGGTCTTACAGAAACAAAGCAGGAGGCTGGTAACCCTAGTCCCCCTGCTTTCACTTTTTTAGAAGGGATAATGCTGCTATATTTGATGACCTGGATCGAGGTTGAGGAGTATTTGAAGCGATCGCCGGGGATTATTCTGCCGATTGGTTCAACGGAACAACATGGACCAACGGGATTAATTGGTACTGATGCGATTTGTGCTGAAGCGATCGCGCGAGGGGTGGGTGAAGCGACGAATGCGATCGTTAGTCCCACGATTAGCGTGGGGATGGCGCTGCATCATACAGGGTTTCCTGGTACGATCAGCCTGAAACCTAGTACCTTAATTCATGTCATCCAAGATTATTTAGTCAGCTTAACCCGGGCTGGATTTACCAGATTTTTCTTTATTAATGGTCACGGTGGTAACGTTGCTACAGTTAAAGCCGCGTTTTCTGAGAGTTACGCCTATCTCTGGGATCTCAACATTCCCAACAGCGATCAAGTCAGATGTCGCCTTGCTAACTGGTTTACCTGCAAATCGGTGTATCAGTTAGCCAAACAATGGTATGGTGACCAGGAAGGATCTCACGCCACACCCAGCGAAGTGGCGTTAACGCAATACCTTTATCCGGAAGCAATCAAAAACGCCCCATTAGCGCCGAATGTCGCCTCTGGACATCCAATTTACGGGGCGACAGACTTCCGCCGTCGCTATCCTGATGGACGCATGGGGTCTAATCCCGCCTTAGCCAAACCGGAGCATGGTCAACAATTGTATGAGATGGCGGTGAAGGAAATGAGTCAGGCATATCTAGAATTTTTGCATACCGAGTGACAGTCTGCTAGAGACAGGTTAAACTCTTAATTAAACCACGCCTGCTGGTCAAACCAATAATACGGCATGGTGTTTCCTCGGTGTATCTGCTACAAGCGAGCAGATTTGGATTTGGAATTATTTCCCAGAGGAAGATGAAACCCATGAGTGCGATCGACTTTACTGTCGCGATTTGTACCTATAACGGCGCGAATCGTTTAGCAGAGGTTCTGGATAGGTTGCGATCGCAAGAAAAGACGGAGCCTATTTCCTGGGAGATTATTGTCGTTGACAATAATAGCACTGATGATACGGCTAAGGTGATTCAGGAATACCAAGCGAATTGGTCTGAACCTTATCCCATTCATTATTACTTGGAACCTGAACAAGGACTAGCTTTTGCTAGACGATGTGCCATCCGAGAAGCCAAGGGTACTTTAATCGGTTTTCTGGATGACGATAATTTACCCGACTCGAATTGGGTCGCACAAGCTGATCATTTTGGGCAATCTCATCCAAAAGCTGGGGCGTATGGAGGACAAATCCATGGCAAATTTGAAGTAGAACCTCCGCCCGGATTTGAGAGAATCGCCCGTTATTTTGCGCTTCTGGAAGGAAAAAAGACGTATTGTTATAACGAAAAGTATAAAAATACGCAGAAGAAACTGTTTCCGCCTGGAGCTGGAATCGTCATTCGCCAGGAAGCTTGGCTAAAAAGTGTTCCCGAACATCAGAGTATTAATGGGGTATCTGGAAATTCTCTATCAATGAAGTGTGAAGATGTAGAGATGTTATCTTATCTTTTTTATGATGATTGGGAACTTTGGTTCAATAAGGATATGCATATTTATCATAAAATCCCTAAATCTCGTTTTGAGAGAGATTACATAATCCGTTTCTTCCGGGGAGTCGGTTTAAGTCGGTATCAGACGCGGATGATCGCCTACAAAAATTGGCAAAAGCTCGTGGTTATACCCATTTATATGGTGAATGACTTGAGAAAAATAATCAGACATTTCATTAAGTATAGAACTAACTTAAAAACTGATGTAGTTGCTGCTGGAGAAATGGAGTTACTACTAACTATTCTTTTGGGCTTTTTTTATAAAAATACTCGACTTAGCCATAAGATAAATTGATCATGAATGCTCTCAAGAGAACAGATTATAAAGAGATAAAATTAAATCCGGATAATAGTCTCTGCTTTGTAATTGTTAGAAATGAAATAAAACGAATACCTTTTTTCTTAAACTACTATCGAGAAAAAGGAATATCAAAGTTTTTTATAGTGGATAATGACTCGGAAGATAATACCTTAGACTATCTGTTGCAACAGGAAGATGTCTACGTTTGGTATACTGAAGAATCTTTTAAGAAAAATAAAAGAATTTGGTTAGAATGGTTACTTAAAAATTACGGTCAAAATCACTGGTGTTTAATCGTTGATGCCGATGAAATTCTCTATTATCCCGATTGTGAAACCCGAAGCCTAAGCGATTTTTGTCGTCAAATAGAAAGGCAAGGTAAAAATGCAGTCCAAGGGATTATGTTAGATATGTATTCGCAGCAGCCTGTTCAGGAAGCCTACTATAATCCTGGAGATGACTTTTTAGAGGTCTGTCCCTATTTTGATAGACAGTATTATCATCACCAGGAAGGAACAATCAGGGATTATTATTGGGGAGGATTGCGACAACGTATTTTTGGCAGTGACGATAAACGAGGCAAGAAGCCCTACTGTTTAACCAAGTTCCCTTTGCTTAAATATAATGATACAATGATATTTTATTCAGAACATGTCACCAAAAACATAAAAGTTTCTTCGACAACGGCGTGTTTGCTACACTTTAAATATTTTTCCTTTTTTATCGATTATGTTAAATCAGAAATCCAGAGGAATCAGCACTGGCAAGGAGCAGCCGAATACCAAAAGTATGCTCAACTCATTGCCGAAAACAAGCCACTAAAACTGTACGACCCAGAAATTTCCGTGCGGCTGGAAAATAGTCAGCAGTTGATCGATATGGGAATTATAAATCGGGGAGTTATTCTGGAGAAACGGTTAGGATATGTAAGCTTATTGTTAGAATTATTTTATGACACTAAAATACTAGGACGTGCATTCCTTAAAGTTTTGTCCCCAAAAATAGCCTCTCGGAGAGTTATGATGATAAGGAAAACTTATTGAATTGAGTCAAAGGGTTGCTGCATAAGGGTTTTCCTGTTCCCTATTCCTTAAAAATTAGGGTTCCACCACAAATACCGAAGAGTCATCTGTATATACCCAGATCCAAGTAAAACTGTTTCGTTATTACATAAAAACAAATGCAATTAATGCATCCGGGTCTGAAAGACATTCTGCTCATTCAGCAATACATCAAGACTAAAAAAATAGGGTTTTTATCTATAGAAACCCCTTTACCCCCTTGGTTCAAAAAAATCAGCCAATCAATTCCAAATTACTCCATAGGACTTCAACTTCGCCGCGAGTACCGCCACATCTCAATGGGCATTAGAGCCTTTCGCCTTAAAGATATCGATACAATTTTTATATTTGAAATCTATAACCAACATTTATTAGGAGTTCTGCCTTTACTGGCTTTAACAGGAAAACAGGTATTGATTAGCTTACATGGTAATCAACAATTTGCCATGACTAGCAAAATCAAATTATTCGGATTAGTCTACCTAAAAAGGTATCTGCAAATTTTCAATAATTTAAAAGTCGTTTTATTTGAAATCGATGATCATGTTATCCCAGATAAATTCCGCTTACCAGCATCATCCAAGATAATTATCCCTCATCCAATTCTTAGCGAAGTCACGCCCAACCTGAAACCCGGTGAACGCTTGCCTATAGATGCCAAAATTAAGATAGGGGTGGTGGGGATGATTCGACAGGATAAACCTATCTCAAAACTAATTGCCAGATTACAGGAATACATCAGCTCAAATTCTGATCAATGCGAACTAATCATAGGTACACCCTTTGGTCAAAAACCAAACTATTTAGATCAACTGGGTGTAGCTCTCTACGATACCACTAAAGAAGAAGACTATATCAGTGTCTTAAAACAGATTGATATTTTGGTCATTCACTATGACAAAGATCGTTATTACTACCGCACCAGTGGTGTAATTAGTGATGCCGGATCGTGTGGGTGTTATATAATTGCCTCTGACTATCCAGTTATTAAGCATCAAGTGAATTTCCCTGTCCCAATTGGTTCAACATTCTCAACTTTTGACGAAATTGGTTCCCTAATTGATCAAGCCATCACTCACATTCGCCAGAAGGGACAGGATAACCACTGGATTTGGCGAGAACAACGTTCCGCAGCAGCGATCGCAAAACTCCTCTTCCCCCAAAATACATAGGGGTTGCTGTAGGGAGTCTTGTGGTGGGGGTAGGGAGCGGGGGAAGCTGGGGAAGCTGGGAATAAGTGATGGGGTGATGGAGAATATAAGGAATATGAGGAAGGTGCGGCTTTTAGGCAAATTCCTCTATTTTAACATCGTCCTTAAATTGCTGTAGTTTTGTCTCTAGTTCATGGGTAAGACGCTCAACGATGAACTCATCACTTAAACTAGGTTTGACTGTTTTGGCAATATCCATAAGTTGTCGGGCTACTCGCTGATTTGGATCACCGCCAATTTGATTAAATACTCTAAATTGCTCCTGTTTTAACCAATCTATCCAGTAATTAATTTCTGGGCGAATACGCAAGGGAGTCGAAGGAGCCTCAGGAAACACAGGATAGAAATCCCAGAGGGGCATAACATACTGAGGTTGGTATTCTATACCTAGAGAAAGACACCAATCTTGCCATTTAAAGGAATTAATATTGGCACTGGTTTTGATCGGAATCCAAGGCACTCTCAGGGCATCTGCAATGATAGCACCATGCATGGCTTCAGCGAGTAATACCTCAGTTTGGCTAATTGCCGATAAAACGTTTTCAATTGACCAACGCGGATCAATATAGGCGAATCCCAGTTGTTCGCAGATAGCACTCCAGGCTGAACTGGCTGGGATAGCGTGCTTGAAATGAGGCATAAAAGCAAAGCGCTGGGTTTTAGAATGATTCGCCGGAAATAATCGCCTGACGAGTAAAGCAGCATCGGTAACGGCGACTTCTTTGGCAACACCAAGCGCTTGGGCAGACAGGGGTCCTCTGACGCAGTATATCGTCCAAGAATCATTAATTTTGGGTACAGTTCCATATCCATATCCCACACCCGTTCCGAATACAATGGTTTTCTCTGCCTTGGGTAATTTTCTGTTGAGTAACGTCCCAATTCCTACAAAGAGGGTTCGTTCGTCTTCATCCAGAATGTTGGTTATTAATTGGTTCCAGAGCCAAGGGTTGAGTTCATCGCCAAAATTGGCGTATTCATCGGATTTGTAGTAGTAGAGCTTCATTTTTCATTTTATTGTTATCCCACATTCTGTACGCCCAAAACTCTAAAAGTCGTCTTCCTCTTCCTCATTGGCATCATTTGCCTCATTTGCTGAATTCTGACGCAATCCTCCTGGTAAAGCAGCAATAATTGCATCCAGTACCCTGGAAACCGGGATCACCTCAATATCCAGATCCGGTAACACTTGACCCTTGGGAACGATCGCGCGTTTAAATCCCAATTTTGCCGCTTCCTTTAACCGCAGTTCCATCTGTGACACCAGCCGCACTTGTCCCCCTAATCCCACTTCGCCAACCATCACGGTGCGCGGATCAACCATGCGATCGCGAAATGACGCCACAACTGCAATGGCAATCCCCAAATCAGCCGCCGGTTCTTCGACTCCCAACCCGCCAGCCGTAGCCACATAAGCATCTAATTTAGACAGGGGAATCCCTACCCGTTTTTCCAATACCGCCAAAATTTGCTGTAATCGACTGTAATCCACACCAGTGGTTGAGCGACGCGGCGCCCCATAACTAGCGGGGGACACTAACGCCTGTAACTCAACTAAAATCGGACGAGTCCCCTCACAAGCCACTACCGTCGCCGTACCCGGACTCATTTCATCCCGATTGCCCAAAAATAACTCCGACGGATTCAGCACCTCCTGCAACCCCTTATCAACCATTTCAAAAATCCCGATTTCGTGGGTAGCACCAAACCGATTTTTCACCGATCGCAGCAAACGATGAGAGGCAAAGCGATCGCCCTCAAAATACAATACCGTATCCACCAAATGTTCCAGCACCCTTGGTCCTGCGATCGCGCCTTCCTTAGTCACATGTCCGACAATGAATAACGTAATATTCGCCCGCTTTGCCACCTGCATCAAGGCTGAGGTACATTCCCGCACTTGCGCCACCGAACCGGGTGCCGAGGTTAACGCCGCAAAGTAGAGCGTCTGGATACTATCAATGACGGCAACTTGGGGTTTTAGGGACTCCAACTCCCGTAACACCTCCTCTAAGTCAGTCTCTGCCAACACATACAGATTTGGCTCTTGCTCCTCCGAGGTTTTACCCCCATTCGCCGTTTTCGACAATGCCTTCTTCCCTCGCTTTTTGGGCGCACCATTATTCGTCTGCTCACTATTATTATCTGCCTCCTCCTGAATCGGAGCAGCACAAACACCCAGGCGAGAGGCTCGCAGTTTCACCTGTTGTCCCGACTCTTCGGCACAGACGTAAAGGATACGATGCTCCTGTGCCAGTTGATGTGCCACCTGTAGCAGCAACGTGGATTTGCCAATCCCTGGATCACCGCCAATCAATACCAAGGAGCCAGGGACGATCCCTCCCCCCAGCACTCGATCCAGTTCACTATACCCGGAAGCAAATCGGATCTGGACATTATTGGAAATTTCTGAGAACTTGAGTGAAGACCTCGGTTGAGCGCGTCCGGAAGTAGGAGAGGGAGTAGAGGCACGGCTATTGGATTGCCAACCCCCACTTCTTAAAGTGGTCGTTGTTGACAGCATACTCTCCTCTAAGGAGTTATACGTGCCGCAGGAGGAGCATCTGCCGAACCACTGGGAGTGTTCCGCCCCACATTGATTACAAACATAGATGGATTTAGTTTTAGGCATCCTGATCTCAAGGTGCTAGGAATTTTCAATAATTAAACCAATCTTAAAAAGTCGTAAGAAAATGTCAAATAAAAGCATTATGACTTAAAAAAGCTTCGTATAACGTTATATCTTAGAGATAAGCTACTGATAAATTAACATTTCGTTGACTGTAAATTAGGAGTCTTGAATCAATTGGAAACTCATAAGGAAAAAATTCTGGTTGTCGATGATGAAGCGAGTATCCGCCGGATCTTGGAAACTCGCCTGTCGATGATTGGCTACGATGTCGTCACCGCCGCCGACGGGGAAGAAGCCTTAGAAACCTTCCGCACGAGTGAACCCGATTTAGTGGTGTTAGATGTGATGATGCCCAAGCTGGATGGCTACGGCGTCTGTCAAGAGTTGCGAAAGGAATCGGATATCCCCATCATCATGCTAACGGCATTGGGTGATGTTGCCGACAGAATTACTGGGTTAGAGTTGGGCGCGGATGATTATGTGGTCAAGCCCTTCTCTCCCAAAGAGTTAGAAGCCCGGATTCGTTCGGTATTGCGGCGAGTGGACAAGGTAGGAGCGTCCGGGATTCCCAGTTCTGGGGTAATCCATGTCGCTAGTATCAAAATTGATACAAACAAACGACAGGTATATAAGGGAGACGAGCGGATTCGGCTCACAGGGATGGAATTCAGTCTCCTGGAGTTATTAGTCAGTCGTTCTGGAGAACCCTTCTCTCGGTCAGAAATTTTACAAGAGGTGTGGGGGTATACCCCAGAACGCCATGTTGATACCCGCGTTGTCGATGTTCATATTTCCCGACTGCGAGCCAAGCTGGAAGATGATCCCAGCAATCCGGAGTTGATTCTCACCGCACGAGGGACAGGATATTTATTTCAACGGATACTCGAAGCAGGGGAGGAATAAGTGTTGAGGTTTAGGTTTTGAGTGGTGAATGTTGAGTGTTGTAGCAACCGCTACAACAGTTAGGACAGGCTTGCGTCCATTGAAACAATAAACGCTGTGCAAATAATGGCTAAACCTGATCAAAATTCTGTGTTGCGACAATTACCATTTATTGTGGGGGGATTAGGCGGGACGCTATTGTTAATCAATCGCCTGCTGACTCCCCAACTCACGGAATCTCAGGCGCGTTCAGACGCACTGGGGGGTGATTCTGAGTGCCATATTGATTTTGACAGGTTTGCTGTGGCAGCAAGTGCAGCCGCGATCGCCAGATGCGGTAGATTTGGTTGGGGAGGAGGGCTTTGAACTGACACCAGAGTTACCGGAGGCGGTAAAAACGGAACTGGCTTGGGCGTCACATTTATTATTAACCAATACTGTGACGCGATCGCTGGTTGTGTTTTATCAGGGAAAAGTGCTACTAAGGCGGGGAGTATTGGGAAAAAAGCCAGAGGTGAAACCCGGTGCTATCTTGAAGCGGGTTCTGGAGCAACAAAAACCTATTTATCTGGTTGACTTGAAACTGTATCCCGGACGAATCGAATTTGACTACTTACCAGAAAATACCCAAGGACTCATCTGTCAACCTCTGGGCAATCAGGGTGCTTTAATTTTAGGCGCGAATGCTCCCCGCAGTTACACCAAACAAGATGAGCGCTGGATTGAGGGGCTAGCTGATAAACTAGGAAATACGTTGAGTCGTTTTCTAGAACCCACGCGATCGATTGAATCTTAAATGTCTATAACTTTGCTCTACTGGATATTAATTGCCCTGATGCTCGTGGGTGTGGTGGGTGCTGTAGTCCCTGGTCTTCCCGGTTCTAGCGTAATTGTTGTGGCAATTTTAGCTCTGTTCGCCGGAAGCCCCACACCATACCTGTACTTCGACAGGCTCAGTAACAACCCAGGTTGGTGTCGGGATGGATAGGCGGGTCATTGTCGGTACAGAAATGACCAATAAATTAATCGGGTGAGTGTTGATTTTCGATGTACCTCTTTAGCGCTGAAACTGTAATTGGTGTATATTAAGATAGTCACCAGCCTTTGGGGAGACAATGAGAACCGCTTATCAGTACAAGCTACGCCCAACCAAACAGCAAGTCATTGAACTTGACAGATGGCTAGCTATGCTGTGCGCTGAGTACAACTATTTGTTGGCTGATAGATTCAACTGGTATGAGCAAAACCGTTCTCCAGTAAACGCTTGTCCCTTAATCTGTCATCTTCCTGAATTAAGAGACCCCCCAGATTACTATTCTCAGAAAAAAACTTTACCTCAACTAAAGAAAACCCATCCCTGGTATAAAGAAATTTACTCCCAAGTCCTACAGGATGTAGTCAAGAGAGTAAAGGTAACGTTTGATAAATTCCTCAAAGGCGATAGCAACGGCCAACGTAGCGGGAAGCCAAGGTTTAAAGCCCGTAACCGATATCGCACCTTGACTTATCCCCAGATGAAAGATGGGTGTTGGCAAGGTAATCTAATCAACTTACCGATGTTCGGCCAAGTTAAAGTTATCCTACATCGCTCTATCCCTGATGGATTCAAAATAAAAACAGCATCTGTTACCAAGAAAGCTGATGGTTACTATCTGACCTTATCGATGGCAGACAAGACAGTTCCGGAAATAAAGCCAGATTTTCACCCCGATTCAATTACAGGGATTGACGTAGGTTTAAAGGAATTCTTGACAACTGCCGATGGTGAAACTATTGCGATACCTCAACATTACCGTAAAGCTCAAAAACGGTTAGGAGTTATCCAGAAACGGGTAGCCCGCCGAAAAAAGGGGAGTAAGGGTAGGCTTAAGGCTATCAAGCAACTAGGAAAACAACACAAGCAGGTAGCAGATAAACGGAAGGACTTTCACTTCAAGACAGCTAATTATCTGCTGTCGAAATATGATGTAGTTGCTCATGAAAATTTAAATATTAAAGGACTTGTTCGCACCCGATTGGCTAAATCTATGTTGGATGCTGGGTGGTCAAACTTTCTGTCGATACTGACAAACAAAGCCGAGAATGCTGGGAAGTTGGTAATTCCAGTAAGCGCCCATAACACATCACAAGATTGCTCCAATTGCGGCGAGAAAGTACCCAAAAAATTGCACGTTCGATGGCATGATTGCCCCCATTGTGGATGCAGTCTTGACCGTGATCATAACGCAGCTATCAACATAAAAAATAGAGCGGAGGGGCATCCCGTTCTTAAAGCTCAACGTCTCCTACGCAATAGCCGGATTGGTTGAGAAGCCTACACTATACCTGTACTCAGGTTAGTGTAGGAGTATGTCACGAATTTTAATTGGTCCACTGTTGGGAGCGTTTATCGGCGAGTTTTTATCCCGCCGTCAGTTGGAATTAGAGCTACGGTTAAAGGCGGCGTTGAAAGCGAGTGTAGGAATTGTAGTCGGTTCGCTGGTTGGGAATGTCATTCAGGGCGCATTGGCGCTGGCGACGGTGATTGTGTTTGTGGTTACCACCTCCCCCCCCCTGACAGGTGTCGGTTTTTTACTTTAGGGTGGGGTCAAGACAAGGAGGGCAAGGTTGACAAAAGGACAAGGGAGGAAAACCGTACAAAATCTTGTTCGGTACTGATCCTCTGATTCAAAAAATCCTTTGTTGATAAAATAATGACACTCAATTCTGGCAAAAGCATCGGCAAAATCACTTTCACTAAACTTTTGCATTAAGTTGGGGTCTTGCAACTTCCCCAACTTCCGCCAAATACCACCCACTGTTCAATCCCCAAATGGAGGCGCAGCTTCTCAATATCGCTGACTAAATCCCAAGTGGTATTCTCTTGCAGTTCCGCATGAGGTGTACTTTTACCACTTCCGCGTTGGTCAAACACAACAATTCGCCATTGATTCGGGTTAAAATATTGGCGGTAAAAGGGTTGGCTACCTCCCCCAGGTCCACCATGTAACACAACTATCGGTTTACCTTCCGGATTCCCTGACTCCTCATAGGAAATCCTGTGTAGGTTACTCACCTGTAACATTCCTTGGTTATAAGGTTCGATGGGGGGATAGAGTTCGCGCATAATTTTCGATTACAGTAACAAAGGTGGTGGCGCTTTTATCACCGACGACGAATGGTGGTGCGATCGCCTATGATTCTTTCCTAGTTTTGACTATGATAAATTCTAGGCAATTGACGACAACGATAGACGCGAAAGCGGGTCTTATTTATATCCAGGACTCTCACTCTGACACCCGAAAGGCTTACTGGCGGCGTATCCCCAAGATTCAGTGGTTGGTGATTCTCACGGTTATGGGACTGGGTTTGTTTGGCTGTAAGTCCTCTAAATCCCCCGAAAATGCCCAGAGTCCCTCACCCCCCGTATCAGAAACACCCGCTGATTTTTCCTTTCCCCTGATTACCCCGAATGTCTCACCCCTTCCTACAGAAACACCAACAGTCTCACCCCTCCCCACACCCACAATTTCATCTGTGCCCCCAGAGATAGTTGTCTTACCGACTCCTGAACAAGTCCCTAATACACCCTCCGTCTCCCCTGAGATACCTGCGCCCACTCCAGAGGCTTCTAAAGCTGTCCCACCCCCTTTACCCAAACCACCAGGCATTGATAACCGTAAGCCGACGATTACAAATTTACCCGATGGCAATTATTTTTATGGCGAATCAGCGGAGTTTGACCGTCCGGGTAGTCGGTATTTAGTGTTTGTAAAAACTGATAATGTGCTAATTGGACAGGAGTATTTTTGGCAAACTGAGCAGAGTCGTTGTTTTAAAGGAATAGTCAATGAAAATACAGTCAAAAATGTTAAAATCGCTTATCGCCAACCCTCTCTAGAGCCGGAAGAGGTACAATGGTCATTTGAAGATATGAAGCCGATAAAAATCAGTGATTTCCAGCCGATTAGTTGGGATAAAACTCCGGACTTTGCTAAGACTAATTTACAAGATTGCGTAAAAATTTTTAGTATATTTAATGAATAATGAAAAACATAAGCTGTTCGGCATTTAAACCTTAATATCAATTGAATGCCGTTTATTGTTTCGATCCCCGTGGGCGTGTCCTAACCGTTGTAGCGGTTGCGATACAAGGGGAGCGGGAGATCTAATCTATCTATAAGAGGGGGATCTAAACCCACCTCGACCGATGATAATCATATACACATTTCGTAATATTTTGTTAACATAGTTAAAAATCATCCTTTAGACTGATCACCTTCTACAGCACCTTCTTGCCAAACGTAGATACAGCATGAACTTCTTCAATCCAACAGAGCCAATTATTCGTACCAAACAGCACGCACTCGACTACCAAGACCGTCAAGGATTGTTACGCCTGCATTGGCAACTCGGACGGAAGACACTGCTATCAGCCTTTTATACCCGTATCGACCAGGTATTCCTGTTCTGGGGTATAATTTGCGCCATGATTTTCATCACTGCCCAGTTTTTGCCGATTAGCTGGAAACTCCAAGCTGGACTGTGGTCAGGACTCACCCTAATTGGCATCGCAGCGATGGTGGTACTCACCAACTTTTGGGTAAAAGTTGAACGCCTCAATTGGCTACTTTATTTCTGGGGAGTCCTCATGATTGGTGGTGTGATTATCACCGATTTGAGCATCTTCCTAGGTTGGGGAAACGTGTTGATTCGCCTTTGTCATCTATGGTTGGGATTGTGTGCCGTGGGTTACATCGGTACAGGAGTAGGGATGCGATCGCGTGCCTTTACCCTAGCAGGTATCATTCATTTACTGGGTATTGCGCTTTTAAACTACGTCGGGGGTTGGCAGTTTCTCACCACGGGTATCGTGATGACCGCCTCTCTACTGATGTTTGCCGAAACCCAGTGGGATATGCGTCCTCCCATTGAGTACAAGCTGTTAACGCTAGAACAACGACAGTTCAATCAACAGCAGCATCAATTGCGTCAACTTTCCTTGTAAACCCAAGACTTCTATTCTTTTAGATGGATAACAAATTGTTGTCCTTTATACCTAACGGTCGATAACCTGAAAGGGTTTAGCCGCTACTATGAGAAATAACAAAGGAATTGCACTGGATTGGACGTTTTTCCGCTGTGGTCCATTCGTTGCACATCGAAGGAGAGCGACGTCAGATGTGCAAACGGTGCAGCCGAATTGCTGAGCTAAGGTGGTGTGAAGTTTTTGTCGCTTCCTTCACTTTGTTACTACCAACGGGAGACGAAACTCTCCATCAGAACGGTCGAAGGTAGTAGACACCGAGTAGTCAGCTTATTCAATTATTCAATCAAATTCCTTTATAAAAAATACCTAAATAAATAAAAGTTGGTGAAGTGGTTTAACCTATCTTCACCAACTTAATTTTTGGAATGAACCCATGAACAATTACCAAACCGATTTTTTACCGATTGTTATCGGAGGTTACCAATCCGCTCTTCTGGGTTCGTGGAAAGGTTCACCACTGAAGGGTTGCACGCCCGTAGATGGATAAGCATCATCACTGGGACCGAAAATCCTCACAACCGCTTCTGATATATATTGGGTCATTTCTGCAAACAGTTTTGAAATATTCATAACCTTGTCCTCCTAATAGAGTAAATCTCAATCAGATTTAAATTGGTGTATTGGTATGCAATTCACTTGTTAATTATGAGGGATACACCACAAAAAAACAGTATTTTGCAACATTTATTTGATTATGTTTGCAATACTTTTCCCAAGCTTCAGTCAAATGCCCGATTATTCGCTATTTGTATAAATTTTCGTTTACATCCTTGACATTCTGTAATGATTTGTTGCACTCATGCTGGGAAACCCTGACATTCGCGACGAGAGTTCACCAAACTTAAACGCCTGATCGTATAATGGCACAAGCAGGCTTAACTGCGGCTGCTGCACCGAAGTTTGCCAAATGCTCCACATTGATTAAGGCAAGTCGTTGTGACTTGTTAGGTATACTTATGCAGCCGAAAAATTTGCGCCGACTCCTGCGGGCATATGCGATCGCGTTTACTTAGGCGGTTCCCTGGATGGGGCAATGCGGTGGGCACCAGAGGAACTCATTCCCGAGGAAGGATGGGTGCGAGATGGAGGATTGGGGACAATTGGCGGTGGCAATCATTTTGTGGAAATTCAGGTGGTTGAGACGGTTGAAGATCGGGTAAGGGCGTTTGCTTACGGCAGGTTTATGGGGATGTAGAAGCCCCCTTGGTTTATGATTTGCCCCATAATATTACATTGCCTCAACAGGAATCCGCTCAAATTCATCGATGGATCACTCGCAAAGGCGCTTGTCCGGCTTATGCCGAACAGCCTGTGATTATTCCGGGTTCAATGGGGACACCCTCTTACCTAGTCGTGGGTAAAGGAAATCCCGCCTTTCTCTGGAGTGCATCTCATGGCGCAGGACGGTTGCGATCGCGCTTTGAACTGAGTCGTCGCGGGGCGGGTTATAGTGAGGAAACCTTAGGGTTAACGGGTGTTGATTGCATTACCCTGCGGGAAGAACGGCGGATTGAAGAAGCACCTGTGGCTTATAAGCCCATTCAGCCCGTAATTGAAGCACAAGTTAAGGCAGAGATGGTAAGTGTAGTGGCGCGTTTACGACCGATTTTGACGTTTAAGGCGTAATTTGTGGGGGGGAAGTATTTGTGCCAAAAAATTGCTCCGATGCCAAATTGAATTCAGAAGGTATAGGGCTATTTGGGGGCTTGCTACTACAATTGAGCCGATTGCCGATTGCCGATTGCCGATTGCCTAGCGCTACGCGCTATACGTCTGATTTGTTCATGGTTCATGACAATGCGCCATGAACAGTCAATACTGCACAATAGCCATCTGAAACTTATGCCACAGGAAGACCAACAACTCACTCTCACTCCAGCCGATTACAGCCTATTAACCGATCTCTATGAACTGACCATGGCAGCTTGCTATGTTGGTGAAGGGTTAGAGAATCGACGCGCCAGCTTTGAGTTATTCGTGCGCCGTTTGCCTAACGGCTTTGGCTATTTAATTACAATGGGATTGGCACAAGCGTTAGATTATCTGGAAAACCTTAAATTCGAGGACTTTCAAATCGAGGCGTTACAGGCAACAGGGCTGTTTGATCAAGTCCCAGACCGTTTTTGGTCTGTACTTCAGTCCGGAGGATTTTCTGGTGATGTTTGGGCTTTACCCGAAGGAACGGCTGTTTTTGCCAATGAACCTCTGCTGCGGGTTGAAGCCCCCTTGTGGCAAGCCCAACTCGTCGAAACCTATATTCTAAATACAATTAATTACCAAACCCTAATCGCAACACGGGCAGCGCGGATGCGAGATGTCGCGGGAGAGGATGCCAAGCTGTTGGAATTTGGTACTCGCCGTGCATTTAGTCCACAAGGCGCAATCTGGGCAGCACGGGCAGCATTAGCCGCCGGGTTTGATTCTACCTCAAATGTGGTTGCTGCACTGAAGTTAAACCAAAAACCCAGTGGCACAATGGCACATTCTCTAGTGATGGCAATTGCTGCTGTATCGGGGAGTGAGGATGAGGCATTTAGTGCATTTCAACGCTATTTTCCCACTTCACCTCTATTAATTGATACTTATGATACAGTTGGGGCGGCTCAACGTCTGGCAGAACAGGTTAAAGCAAATCAGACAAACGTTGCAGGTGTGCGCTTAGATTCGGGAGATATTGCTGATTTGTCTAAACAAGTGAATTCGCTGTTACCGGATGCGAAAATCTTTGCCAGTGGTGACATGGATGAATGGGAGATTGCCAAGATTAAACAAGCAGGCGGTATTATTGATGGTTATGGTGTTGGTACACGACTGGTGACAGGTAAGCCAGTTAATGGGGTGTACAAACTGGTGGAAATGGATGGTATTCCTACGATGAAACAGTCGAGTAGTAAAGAAACTTATCCTGGACGCAAACAAGTTTTCCGTCATTGTGTTGACGGGAAAATTAGTAAAGATCGACTAGCAATGGCATCTGAATCTCCTCAAGCCAACGAACAGCCATTGTTACAACTAATGGTTAAAGAGGGTAAACGGTTAAACCCACCGGAACCATTAGCGGATATCAAAAAACGTACAGCGGCGACTGTGGCAATGATTCCTGATGTAATCCGCCAACTTGATGATCCCCAGCCTCTACAAGTAGAGATTTCGGATGAATTAAAACAGCTTACTCAACAGACGGAAAAACGATTAGATAAAGAAGCTACCGATGTCTAAATTTAGATATGATGTAGCATGTAAAGTAAAATAAATAACTACCTACAAAAACATTTTCTGAAACAGAGATTTTAGTAAAGGGCGACCCGATCAAATTGAGTGGATATAATTGTTGATTTGTGCAAGCGGGTCGCCCCTACACGAGGGTCGAAGATAACATGCTTCTTTCTTGTGTCTGTATCTCCCTGCCCAATCTATAATGACAATGCTACCGGACTTGACATGACAACAATTGCCTTATTCGGAACCAGTGCTGATCCACCCACTGCAGCCCATAAAACCATTCTCAGATGGTTGTCCCATCACTACGATAAAGTCGCTGTCTGGGCATCAGATAATCCGTTTAAGTCTCACCAAACCTCCCTAGAACACCGCAAGCGGATGTTAGAGGTGTTAATTTCCGAAATTGAAACACAGCCTAATGATATTGGCGTACATGAGGAGTTGAGTCGTAGCAGAACCCTAGAAACGTTAGCCAAAGCCAAGGAAATTTGGGGGGATGAGGTGGACTATACTCTCGTAGTGGGTTCGGATTTAGTCAATCAGATACCCCGTTGGTATCAGATTGAAGAATTACTCAGTCAGGTACAGTTACTGGTTGTACCGCGTCCCGGTTATGACATAGACGAAACGGGAGTAAAACGATTAAGGCAGCTTGGTACTCAGGTTGCGATCGCGGATCTGGATGTTCCTGGAGTGTCCTCCACAGCCTATCGTGAAAAAGGAGACCCAGATGTCATAACCCCTTCTGTTCAAGAGTATATCAATCGCGAAAAATTGTACGCTTGATCAACGGTGACTCCGGAACAGGGACGTTCTTAGCTATACTTTTAGGGGGACTATCACTTTTTTAAGTTCAAAACGTCACAGTTTTGGATAACCATGTCAGAACGCGGCATCAAACCGAGCAACCAACCAGCGTTAGCTGATTTCAAAGTCAGTGTTGACACTGTTATTTTCTCTGTCGATACTCAACAAAACCGCGTCTTGGTGCTATTAATCATGCGCCGGGATGACCCTTTTTCCGGTCAGTGGAGTTTACCGGGAACGCTGGTGCGCCAAGGAGAATCCCTAGAAGATGCTGCCCATCGGGTTCTGGTGGAAAAAATTCGGGTGAATAATCTCTACTTGGAACAACTCTACACCTTTGGTGGTCCGCATCGCGATCCTAGGGAATCCCCAAAAAGCTTTGGCGTTCGTTACCTATCGGTTAGCTACTTTGCCTTAGTTCGGTTTGAAGAAGCACAGTTCATTGCTGAGGGAGTGAGTGGTATTGCGTGGTATCCGGTTAAGCAAATACCGTCCTTAGCCTTCGATCATGGCAAAATTATCGAGTATGGATATCAGCGTTTGCGGAATAAGTTGGAGTATAGTCCTGTCGCGTTTGATGTATTACCCGATGTTTTTACGCTCAGTGACCTCTATCAACTCTATACTACTGTTTTAGGCGAAAACTTCTCGGATTATTCTAACTTCCGCACCCGTTTGTTGAAGTTAGGTTTTTTAGCCGATACGGGTCTAAAAGCCTCACGGGGAGCAGGGCGTCCAGCGTCTTTATATCGGTTTGATGCTGAGGCGTTTGCGCCGTTGAAGGATAAGCCGCTGGTTTTTCTGTGAAGATATAACAGTTTATCGTAGTTTATAATTATTGTTTATCGAAACGATTATGACTAAATCGACGATTCAGTACACCACCAAACATTTAAAGGAACTGGGTTTATTTATCGAAGTCAGCGGCAGAACGGACAGCGATCGCAGTCGCAAAAAGGCGCTGGAAGAAATTGAGCGGCGGATGGATGACCCAGAGGATACTAGCTTAGATGCGAATAGTTTTGCCGATGGGTTAAGCAGTGAAGATTTAATTGTGGTTGGTCCCCCATCGGCGATTGAATCGCCAGAAGATGAACCGGAAATTATTCAAGCGGTGAAGGCGATCGCGAATTTAGCCAGCTTACGAGTCACCCTCGAAGAGATACAGCAGCAGGCGTTGGAGTTGCGTCCAGTAATTGAGGCACTCTTTCGCCCCGAACCCCTGACTCCCGAACAAATGCAGCAAGCGACGGATAAGAGTTTTGCCAAAACGTTAATTAAATTTGCCGAAGCTAAAGCCGCACGAGATCAATTTTTACCCGAAGCGCAACAAGCTTGGCAGATTCTAAAACCCGCTTTAGACAATGTTGATACTAATTCTAATCCGGTTCTTTCATCGGTGCAAAACTCCAAAACTGATAAGTCATAAGTCATGAGTTAATTGTCGGGAATTGTAGGGTGCGTTACGCTTCGCTAACGCACCGTTTCTCAATGGCTTGAAATGTCTAAAGAAGTTAAATAAAAACGGACATAACATCACAAACTATCAAATACATTTGGATTAAAATACCACAATTTTTTTTAGGCATCTTGAGCATCAAGAGCATGTTGTTTAAGTTCACTTAAGGAAACATATTCTAGAGCCGATGCATGAGTAGCAGACAAAACCACAGGAGGTGCAGCGCCAGCTTCCAGGGCTTCTTGCCAGCGAGAGGCACATAGACACCAGCGATCGCCTGGTTTTAAACCGGGAAAATTAAATCCGGGAACGGGTGTACTCAAGTCATTCCCACGCTGTTTGGTAAATTCCAGAAACTCTTCGGTAACTTGAGCGCAAACAACGTGAGCGCCAAAGTCACCGCCTCCAGTATTGCATTTCCCATCCCGGTAAAATCCGGTCATGGGAGATGTGCAACAGGTTTCTAGTTCTGTACCCAGGACGTTTTTTGAGTTAGCCATGACAGCACCTTTTTTTACAAGCCTTTCCATCAGTAGGATACAGAGAGACGCTTCTATCCAGCAAGCTCTGTATCGGTCATAGCGTCATTGGTAATTGGTTCAAGAATCCTTGCACCTTGATCGGGGCGGGTTTAGTTACATCAGGGCGGGAAAAAAATGTGAGCCGTGAAACCCGCCCCTACAAGACCAACCAACGGACTGGCGTGGCACAACTAAAATGGTGGAATAGATTTTACCATCGAATCGGGCGCACGTCTGTGCGCCCCTACAGTTTCGGGGCTTCCATTCTAATTCATTAAATAGGGTCTGCCACACCACTATGCTGGATCTCTGCACCAAAACGGTTTTATCCATCATCTGTCATCTTGATCACCCACTTGGCAGTAAGATAGGGACAGCAGTTTACCCAGTCGGGTGGTAAAGCAGTTTTTAGCTTTCTTCACCGGAAGCCCCACGCCATACCTGTACTTCGACAGGCTCAGTAACAACTCAGGTTGGCGTTGGGATGGATAGGTGGGAAACCGTAGGAACGGAGGTTTCCAATTACATTCATGACATTATTTTTTATTAGGTTCCAACAAAACACCATACAGACAGTATACTGTTCATAGATTGATAAACAGGAGGGCAAGTAAGCAAATGAGAACTGCCTACCAGTACAAGCTACGCCCAACCAAACAGCAAGTTATTGAACTTGACAGATGGCTGGCTATGCTGTGCGCTCAGTATAACTATTTGTTGGCTGATAGATTCAACGGGTATGAGCAAAACCGCTCCCCAGTCAATGCTTGTCCCTTAATCTGTCATCTGCCTGAATTACAAGACAACCCAGATTACTACTCTCAGAAGAAAACCTTACCTCAACTCAAGAAAACTCATCCCTGGTATAAAGAGATTTACTCTCAAGTCCTACAAGATGTAGTCAAGCGAGTGAAGGTAACGTTTGAGAGATTTATCAAAGGCGATAGCAACGGCCAACGTAGCGGGAAGCCAAGGTTTAAAGCCCGTAACCGATATCGCACCTTGACTTACCCCCAAATGAAAGAGGGGTGCTTGCAGGGAAACCTCATCAACTTACCAATGTTGGGGAAAGTCAAGGTTATCCTACATCGCTCTATCCCTGATGGATTCAAAATAAAAACAGCATCTGTTACAAGGATTTTCACTTCAAAACAGCTAATTATCTACTATCAAAGTATGACTGTGTTGCTCATGAGAATTTAAACGTTAAAGGACTTACTCAAACTAGATTGGCTAAATCTGTGCTGGATGCTGGGTGGTCAAACTTTCTGTCGATACTGACAAACAAAGCCGAAAAAGCTGGTTTGTTGGTAATTCCAGTAAGCGCCCATAACACATCACAGGATTGCTCGAATTGTGGAGAGAAAGAAAGTACCGAAAAAGCTGTTTATGCGTTGGCACAACTGCCCCCATTGTGGATGCAGTCTTGACCGTGACCATAACGCAGCTATCAATATAAAAAATAGAGCGGAGGGGCATCCCGTTCTTAAAGCTCAACGCCTCCTACGCAATAGCCGGATTGGTTGAGAAGCCTACACTATACCTGTACTCAGGTTAGTGTAGGAGTATGTCACTCAATCTGGAAGGGTGTTCGATGAGCAATAAACCTGAAAAAAACGTTATCAATGTAGATCCAGTCACAGTTGTGGCAGTTATATCTGCCCTTTTACTCGTGCCACTATTGATATCGGGGTTTATCTTCCAATAATTCTATGGGTTCTCGTCCTTTTCAATCTACCTCCGGCTTGCCCTGTGCTAAAGTCATCAAGCTGGTGGCAATAGTATTAATGTGCTTATCGCTTTGGGTTGCACCAGCATCTGCCAAGGTTATCCGCTATTTTGATGGCAATTCAACGGATGTCAATGTTCCCGCAGGTATTGCTTTTGACTTAGGTGGCGGGGGGGCTGATGTGGATGAAGCGATTCAGTGGATGATTAATCAGGCGAGAGGTTGCACTGACTGTTCGGCTCAGGTTGATGTGGTTGTGATTCGCTCATCGGGTTCGGCTGGCTATAATGAACCGATTCTGGCGATGAATGGGGTGGATTCGGTTGAAACCTTGGTTATCGGTAGTCGGGATGATGCTAATTCTCCAGATGTCGCGGATACCATTCGCCAAGCTGAGGTGTTGTTTTTTGCAGGTGGCGATCAGTGCGACTATACCCGCAATTTTAATCATACGGCGATAGAAGACGCGATTAAATCCGTTGGCGCTAAAGGCGGTGGGATTGGGGGAACCAGTGCGGGGGCGATGATTCAAAGTGAGTTTATTTATAACGCCTGTTCGGATGCGGTTGATAGTGAGTATGCCTTAGATGATCCTTATGAAGATATTCTGTTTAGTTATGATCTGTTCAACTGGTCGCTAATGAAGGGTACTGTAATAGATACCCATTTTAGCGATCGCGATCGCATGGGTCGATTGATGACATTTATGGCACGTCAACTTCGGGATGGAATCACTGATAGTGTCTTGGGGATAGGGATTGATGAGGGAACCTCGCTGGTGGTGAACCGGGATGGTATCGCCCAGGTTATGGGAGAGGGGGCGGTGTATTTTGTTTTTGCCGATCATATCCCGGAAGAGTGTGAACCTCAAACCCCGCTTACGTTTTCTGATTACAAGATTTGGAAACGGGAAAATGGTGAGGAATTTGATCTGAAACATCTACCCTCTAGGGGTTATCGTCGAGCAAGTGTCCAGGATGGTATTGTGCAGAGGGGATAAAAGGGCGCAAACAAAGGGATAAAAGGGCGATTGGAAATCGCAGCTACACAAACAAAGTCCGCCTACGCGGACTGAACTAGAAAAGTGATAAGCTTTTATGCATTTAAATTGGGTATTAGTAACGAGCAAGATGCTCGCACTACAAGGATGACGTCATGTCTTTAATCCACATTCCGCACTTCAAGATGTAGCACGATAGATTACAGGATTGTCTCCGGTGACAACCTTGCTAGATCTACGCCATCTAGTCTAAACTACGGTATTGAAGGTAATGTACTTTCTCTCAAACTGCTTATTCTAAAGCCGTCGTTAAATAATTAAATGTGATAATAAATTTGCATTGTACTTGTAATAAACTTATGAATTTTTATAACAAAACTATGGTGATGGGCGATAGCCCACTAATAGTACTTGATAATTAAGTAATAACTCAAACATTTTGATTAGAAGGTGACAATGGACGGGCTAGACGAACTGAAACGACAGAGCATTAAGGTTTCTGGAACGCTTATAGGACAAGGGTTTTGAGCTAGATTGCCCCTGGTGTCAGCTTCGCTAGATCTACGCCTATTGGAGGTAATGGCTATTATCCCTAAATGATCAAGGTTTTTTATTTCGATTTTTTGACAGTTTTTACCCATTGTTTTGGCTGATTTATTATTTGCAAAAAAAATAAGTATAAATACTTATTTTAGGGGGCGATTACTATCCCTCATTGTACTACAAAACACACTTCAAGTTTAAGTGCGGAATGTGGTCTTTAAAGACTTTCTAATCTGTTCTATCTGAGAAGATTCCAGAGGTTCTCTAAACCACTTCGCTTGCAATCCGATAACCTGATCATCCTTGAGTTGAGTATATGCCTCAACACCACCATCGCCACCTGCACCATTAACGAAGACGACTCGCCTAATTTGATCGGCATACTCCCGATAACACCAGCGCTCAAATAACGTTCCAGTCAGTGCTTCAAAGGCATGTTCAGGAGCATCACCATGAAGATTAAATCTAGACCAGTCCAAGTTCTTTATCTCTCAAATTACCGTCTACTCTCACCATGTTAATCAATCTAGGACTAATACCAAATCTAGGTTGGCTACCCCCCTTATAACCCTGACGTCTCACGGGAAATCACGAAACCGGCGAATCGGGGCGGGTTTAGTTGCATCTGGGTGCAACCGAAGAGATAGTAGTGAAACCCGCCCCTACACATTTACGTGCCATACCTTGCCGTAGTGCGAGCATCTTGCTCGCTACATTGAGCATCTTGCTCGCTACATTGAGCATCTTGCTCGCTACTAATACTTATAACCCAGTCCGCGCAGGCGGACTTTGTTTGTGTAGCTGCGATTTCAATCGCTCAAATTAACCCAATTCTCGCTAGAGTGGTTTTTGCGCGAAAATCCTAACTATGAACCCACGCCAAAAACTGACTCACCATTATTTCGCCCTTGCTGGAATCATTATTCTGGGAATCGTCCTCCGGTTTTGGCATCTTGACTTAAAACCCCTGTGGCTGGATGAAGTTCTCACCGCTTTCTTTAGTCTGGGACGGGAGTATAATGATTTACCGTTGGATGTCATATTTCCTTTGTCCACGCTCCAGGAATTCTTCACCCTCGAACCCGAAACTAGCTGTAGAGATATTGCCCAAACCCTTGCTCAACAATCGACTCATCCGCCCTTATTCTTTTGCTTAATGCATTCGTGGTTAAGGTTTACGGGAACCGAACCCCTGGCGTGGGTGTTGCGTGCATTTCCAGCTTTAATCGGAGTCGGTGCGATCGCGGCAATTTACTGTCTCAATCGTCTCATCTTTTCGCCAATCGCGGGATTAATCGCTGCTGCGTTAATGGCGGTGTCTCCTTTTGCAGTTTACCTGTCTCAGGAAGCGCGTCACTACACGTTGCCCATGTTGCTAATTATTTTGGCACTGTTGGCATTAATCCCGATTCAGCAGCGTCTTTACCATCAGCAAATGCCTTCCCCGTGGCTATGGTGCGGTTGGGGAATCGTCAACAGTATCGGTTGTTATGTCCATTACTTTTTTATTCTGGCTGTCATTGCCCAAGTTTTGACCCTAATTTCCGGGATGATTGGGTATCGTCGGCGCTTACCGAGTGGGAGTTGGAGTGCTGTGGCGCTGGTAATGGCGGGAATGGCAGTTAGCTATCTGCCGTGGTGGGGTATGCTTTTGGCAGATATGGGGCGACAAGAAACCAATTGGCTACCGCCACCAGATAGTATTACGCCTTTGGTGCAATTACTCGTGGGTTGGTTCCTGATGGTAATTGCCTTACCCGTGGAAAATCAACCCTTGTGGATTGTGATACCCATGGGAGGATTAACTCTAGGGTTGGGTGGGTGGATTATTTGGCGGGGAGGCGTGGGAGTGAAGCGATTGCTGTGTCAGCCTTCAACTCAGTTAGCCACGTTTACCCTATTCGGGTTTACTTTGGCTGTATTGCTGCAATTTCTGGCAATTATTTACCTGCTAGGTAAAGATATCTCCGTTGTTCCCCGTTATAACTTTGTTTATTATCCGGCGATTTGTGCGTTATTGGCAGCGAGTTTAACCGTAAATGTAGAGACGCGCCATGGCGCGTCTCATGGCGCGTCTCATGGCGCGTCTGGGCGCCGGGGTGTCGGGATGCAGGGGAAATGGGCAATCGTCTTAACGTTGGCTATCTCTGTCGTGAGTACGGTTTGTGTCGTGGCTAATTTGGTGTTTCTCAAACCCTATTATCCTCAGCAAGTAGCAGAGAATATGACGATTGAACCCACGGTTCCCCTGATCATGGTGATGGGATATAAGGATCTTCAGGATGTAGGATTAGGATTGAGCTTTGCCTTGGCATTAGAGAACGTATCAGAGGGTGGGAGTCAGGAGGGCGATCGCGCGATCGCCTTTTTAAGTCGCCAACAGGGATATGATAAAGTCTGGCAGCAGTTATCGGAATTAGCGATACCTTCTGTGTCTCCATTGAATCTATGGGTCATCGCTCCCGGCTTGAAGCGGCGAGACTATCCAAAAAATCTTGCGATCGCGAACCCAAAAACCTGTATCCTTGATCCGAGTCACCATTACCGGATTGGTATTCCCTATCAGTTATACCGATGTGGTTAAAATTTGGCGTAAGCTACACCAGAAAGGATGTTTTCGGCAACAGTTGCAATGAAAGAAAGTATTATTAAGTCTATTCAAGGACTCGCTGCTCTAATTTTGGCGTTGGTGTTGGTTTGGGTTCCCCTATCCGCCCAAGCTGCTAATCCCTCTGCCCGACAGCTTATTAATGACGGTGTATCTGATCTAAGTACCATGGATTTCTCCGGTCAAAATTTAGCTGAACTAGAGATATCTAAAATGAATCTGACGCAAACGAATTTAAGCAATACCGATTTACGCAGTGTGGTGATTAGTGATTCCACGATGACTGACGCTAATCTACAGGGTGCAGATTTTTCATACAGCATTGCTTATAAAGTTAACTTCAAAGGGGCGGATTTGAGTGATGCGGTTCTAGAGGAAGCAATTTTGTTAGGTTCTCGCTTGGATGATGTTAATATCACCGGTGCTGATTTCAGCAATGCCGTTTTAGATCGTGTGCAAGTCCAAAGTCTCTGCACTAAAGCTAGTGGGGTTAACTCGAAAACAGGAGTAGAGACTCGCGAATCATTAGGATGTCGATAAATTGTCTATTATAGGGCTTGCTGAATAAGGGTTGGGGTGGGGAGAGGCAATAGGCAATAGGCAATAGGCAATAGGCAACACCTCGACTTATTAAATTTTTCTTATTTTGTCCTAACCTTAGAGCGTAGCGCTATATAACCCAGTCCGCGCAGGCGGACTTTGTTGGTGTAGCAGCGATTTCAATCGCCATGACAAAAAAGGGTTTTCAAAGCGGATTTGGTATCACAAACAAAGTTCAGGTGACCAGTCTTGATGACCGCGCTCAGGGTAACATTTAAACTGAGATCCTGCCCAAATCATCTGCCATTGTTCATTCGCTTGAGCCGAGGGATTTTTCTGGAACTCAACACGATATCGGATACCTCTCACCGAATCATCCTTTAATCGAGTCTGAGTCAGAATAACAATTGCCTGATCCGGTTTAGGATAAGAAACATCCACGCTGGCTGAATCCGTGTTAGAGTCCCTATTACCAAACGCCGAGAGTGCGATCGCCTTGGGATCACTCCCGGTTAAACTCGTCCTATCTGTCTGTTGGGATAGATCAATAGAACGATAATCTTCCCGGTTAGCTGCTGGCGTCTGAGGTGATGAAAAATTTTGCTGGGGAGTTGAATTACCGGGAGAATCGGGGGATGGCTCAGTCGATGAGGAAGTCGTTTTGTCAGGTGAGGGATTAGCGGCTGTAACTGTCGCTTCTGGGCGATTACTGGTACAAGCCGTCAGCAGGATTACCATACCAGCGAGACTCACCAAAGAAATTTTGCCCGATTTGACCATCCAATCCATCAATTTTCTCTGTAAGCGGCTAATTCTATTGTAGGTTGGTATGGAGAAGCACCCAGATTTAGGGGCGGGTGGGTAATCTCTATTTCCTGTTCCCTGTTCCCTGTTCCCTATTTTCGACCTCTATAGTTTGAGAACCCGTCATCACGCTAAAATGCGATCTGGCAAATGCTATTGTTATTTAACGCCTAGTTCATTGGGAATACCACCTCATGATCCACGAAGTTTTCATGCCCGCCCTTAGCTCCACCATGACCGAAGGCAAAATTGTCTCTTGGGTGAAATCCCCAGGGGACAAAATAGAAAAAGGCGAAACCGTGGTAGTGGTTGAGTCTGACAAGGCGGATATGGATGTGGAGTCCTTCTATGAGGGCTATCTAGCCGTCATTACTGTACCCGCAGGCGCAACCGTGCCTGTCGGAGAGGCAATTGCCCTACTAGCCGAAACTCCTGACGAAATTGAGACGGCTAAACAACAAGCCTCCCAATCCAGTTCCGCCTCAGCCCCAGCCAGTACTTCGTCTGATCAAACGCCAACAGATCAAACGCCAAAACCTGAACCTGAACCTGCTACCGTCTCAGCCGCTCCCCAAGCGCAAGATACCCCCAGTCGCCGTAATGGACGCACTGTCGCCTCTCCTAGGGCTAAGAAATTAGCCAGGGAGTTGAAGGTTGAACTTGATACGTTGACGGGTAGTGGTCCTCACGGACGCATTGTGGCAGAAGATGTGGAAGCCGCTGCTGGCAAAACTCCCCAACCCGAACCCAGCGCCGCACCGCAACACTCACCATCTCAGCCTGCGGCTCAACCGATGGCGACACCCACGACACCGATTTCTGTCCCCCTCGGTGAAGTGGTTCCGTTCAACACCCTGCAAAATGCTGTGGTGCGGAATATGGTGGCGAGTCTTCAGGTGCCAGCTTTCCGGGTAGGGTATACTATCGCTACCAATGAATTGGATAAGCTGTATAAACAAATTAAGCCTAAGGGCGTAACCATGACTGCCCTATTAGCGAAAGCCGTCGCTGTGACATTAAAACAACATCCCACGATCAATGCTTGTTATACGGAAAAGGGGATTCAGTATCACGCTGGGGTCAATGTTGCTGTCGCTGTGGCTATGGCAGATGGGGGACTGATTACACCGACGTTACAAAAAGCCGATGAGGTGGATATTTATTCCTTGTCTCGCACCTGGAAAGGGTTGGTTGAACGCTCCCGACGCAAGCAGTTGCAACCGGAGGAATATAGTTCCGGTACGTTTACAATCTCGAATTTAGGGATGTATGGCGTTGACCGTTTTGATGCGATTTTACCGCCGGGACAAGGGGCAATCCTAGCCATTGGCGCATCACGTCCGCAAGTGGTGGCGACAACGGATGGCATGATGGGTGTGCGGAATCAGATGCAGGTGAATATGACTTGTGATCACCGGATTGTTTACGGTGCTGATGCAGCAGCATTCCTACAAGATTTGGCGAAGTTGATTGAAACCAATCCGCAATCGTTGACGCTGTAATCTTATTTTGTCCTGTAACACACACGATCAAATAGTGGCTAAGGGCGGGTTTTGCCTTTGAGGTTATCGGTAGATAGTCAAATTAAACGGCTAAACCCGCCCCGACAATTGACAGATGAATTTTTGACAGTCAATGATTCAATTCCACACAATTTGTAAATCTAAAATAAAGCCGGGTAGAACATCTTCTCCCGATAACTGGATAGGATTTTCCAGTATTTCTACGGTTTGCCCTTGGCGGTAAATTTCAACGCGGCGAGTTGGTCGATAGAGTAACCAACCCAGTCTGACTTGATTATCCATGTATTCCTGCATTTTAGCTTGAGTTTCTGATAACGTATCGCTGGGTGACATTAACTCCAAAACAAAATCCGGAGCAATGGGTGGAAACTTTTCTTTTTGTTCCTCTGTCAGCGCATCCCATCGTTGTTGTTGAACCCAAGCCACATCGGGAGAACGGTTCGCCCCATTGGGTAAGTGAAAACAGGTGGAAGAGTCGAAAACTTCTCCCAGGTTCGTTTGTTCATTCCACAAACAAAATCGAGTGGTTAGCTTGGCATTCCGTTTTCCCGTTTCTCCACCAGTGGGGGACACGATGATTAATTCTCCTTTCGCATTGCGTTCAAATTTTACATCGGGATTGACTCGACACAGATGATAAAATTGCTCTTGATTCAGGTGAACAATTGGGTCGAGGTTAAGCGTAACGGTTGTCATAAGTAGTTAAGATAGAAAGCAATTGATACAGTTAAAGACTATTTTACGCGATCGCTTAATTTCCCTCGCCATCAACGCTCAGAACTGGTGCAGGTTTTACCATTACACCACCATCTGTAGGGAACCCTTGATGAACATTGGTGTAAACTTAAGGTTGAAAGCTTTATTTAATCAGAGATCCCCCCTAGCTCCCCTTCAAAAGGGGGGGAACAAGAAAGGTAGGGTAAGCAAACGATGTCTGAACAGTTCGTCCAAGGTGAAACAATAGCCGCGATCGCAACTGCTGTTGTTCCCCAACAGGGGAGTGTGGGAATCGTGCGGGTGTCGGGTGAAAATGCCTTAGAAATCGCCCGTCAACTGTTCCACGCACCAGGGCGTCAACTGTGGCAGACTCACCGCATTCTCTATGGGTATGTGCGTCATCCTCAAACCCAACAGATCGTTGATGAAGCCCTACTCCTAATTATGCAATCCCCTCGCTCTTATACTCGTGAAGATGTCGTCGAGTTCCATTGTCACGGTGGGATTATGCCTGTGCAGCAGGTGTTGCAATTATGCCTAGAATTAGGCGCACGATTAGCCCAACCGGGAGAGTTTACCCTACGGGCATTTTTGAACGGGCGGTTAGATTTAACCCAAGCCGAAAGTATCGCTGACTTAGTGGGTTCTCGTTCCCCCGCCGCCGCCCAAGCTGCATTAGCGGGAATACAAGGGAAGCTAGCTGTACCGATTCGCCAACTCCGGGCGACGTGTTTAGATAGTTTGGCAGAAATTGAAGCCCGAATCGATTTTGAGGAGGATTTACCTCCTTTAGATGAAGCGGGGATCATTGCCCAACTGCAACAAGTATTAACCAATATTAAGCAAATTCTCGCCACCGCCGATCGCGGTCAATTATTGCGAACCGGCTTAAACATCGCCATTGTCGGGCGTCCGAATGTAGGTAAATCCAGCTTATTGAACGCCTGGAGTCGCAGCGATCGCGCGATCGTTACTGATTTACCCGGTACAACTCGTGATGTGGTAGAGTCGCAGTTAGTCGTTGGTGGCATCCCCATACAGGTTCTAGATACCGCCGGAATCCGGGAAACCGTGGATCAAGTCGAGAAAATTGGCGTTGAGCGATCGCGCCGTGCGGCTGAGGCGGCTGATTTAATTGTATTGGTGATTGAAGCTACAGCAGGATGGAGTTCAGACGACCAAGAAATTTATACCCAAGTCAAACACCGTCCCCTAATTTTAGTGATTAATAAAACCGATCTCGCCCCCGCTGATTCTGTCTCCTATCCAGATAGTATTGACCGAGTAATTACAGCCGCCGTCACTAAAAATGAAGGGATTGAGGCATTAGAACAAGGGATTCTTGAGGCGGTACAAACGGGAACCCTGCACGCGGCTGACTTAGATTTAGCGATTAACCAGCGACAAGCCGCCGCCCTAACCCAAGCCAAGATAGCGCTGGAACAGGTACAAGAAACTATCGCCCAGCAGTTACCCTTAGATTTTTGGACAATTGATTTACGTGGCGCGATTCAAGCCTTAGGTGAAATTACTGGGGAAGAGGTAACGGAATCCGTGCTTGACCGGATTTTTAGTCGCTTTTGTATTGGTAAGTAGGTTTCCTGATGTTACTCGAATTAAGTGGTTTCGTAGTAAAGGCTTTAGCATTTAAACTTTTAATTGAGTTTGACCGGACATGATATAAAAAGCGCAAGGATAATGCCTTTACAGACAGATATTCAGGTATTTTTATAGCGAGAAAGGAGTAACTACTCCCTTAATAATTTAGTCCCCGCAAGCGGACGCAAGTTTGTGTAGGCGTGACTTCCAGTCGCCGGGACAACTGATAGTCACTTTTTTTTCACATTTATCAAGGAACAATAGAGAAGAATCATCATACATGTTGCGACGGTGCTAACAATGAACTCTAACGAGATGAGAAATCAAGCCTCTATTACCAGCCCATCCAGGGAATTGAATCCAAACATCAAAGCCCCTGATCCGATTCCGGTAAATAGCGATATAATAAAACTTTTCCCTGAACCCCTTGCCCTGTTGTTACATTTTTCTTTGACCATTTTGGAACCCAGGAACGAGGAATTAGACCAGCCCATCCAACCCCCAAGCGCCACAGGAGGCTTAGGCGAAGCTCAATTTGCCCTCGCCTTCCGCTTGTCTCCCAACGCCATGGCAATCAGCACCCTAGCTGATGGACGCTTGTTGGCGGTCAATGATCGGTTACTTCACCTAGTCGGGTATCAAAAAGACGAACTGATTGGCACAAGCACAGTCGAATTAAAGTTTTGGCTGCATCCAGAGGAGCGTACTCGCTTTATCCAGCAATTACAAACTCAGGGAACCATTCACAATTATGAATTTAATTTTCGTCTCAAGTCAGGACAGGTAAAAACGGGGTTATTATCAGCAAATATTATTAACTTTAGTGGACAAGACTGCTTACTCAGTATCATTAATGACATCACTGAACGCAAACATGCTGAGGAACAAGTAACACGTCTAGCTAAAATGAGCCAAGCCATTAGTAGTGCGACGGATTTTCAGACTGCATTGGATGTTGCTTTACATCAAGTCTGCGAAATTACAGGCTGGAGTTATGGCGAAGTGTGGATTCCCGCGACGGATGGTATGGCATTAGAATGTAGTCATAGTTGGTATGGTAAATATACAGATATCGATTCTCCAGACGCCGCAAAATTCGAGCAATTTCGAGAGTATAGTGCTGCCTTAACCATCTTACCCAATGAAGAACTACCTGGACGAGTATGGCATCAAATTCAGCCGGAGTGGGTTGATGATTTAGCGACGTTTCCAGATGACCTTTTCCTGAGATTAGAACTCGCGGTTAAATGCGGATTTAACTCAGCATTTGCCGTCCCCATAGTGACACCAACCGCTGCTCAAGAATCCGTTTCCGTCTTAGCCGTGCTGGTGTTTTTTATGGCAAAAAAATACCCACCTGACCATCATTTCTTTGAGCTAGTTACAGTTATTACTAATCAGTTAGGTAGTGTGATGCAGCAGAAGAAAGCGGTCACAGAGATGCAAGCCCTTTTCGCCGCGATGACGGATGTGGTGCTGGTGATTGATGCCTCAGGACGATGCCTAAAAATTGCCCCCACGAATCCGCTTAGTGACTACAAGCCATCAGCCGAAATTGTGGGTAAAACCTTACACGAACAGTTCCCAGTTAAGCAAGCTGATTTTATTCTCCAAGCGATTCAAGAGGCTCTTTTAACTCAGCAAACGGTTAGTATTGACTATCAGTTGACTGTTGCCGGACGAGATAGTTGGTTCGCGGCTAACCTATCACCCCTGTCTCATGATAGCGTGATTTGGGCAGCACGGGATATCAGTGAGAGTAAATTGCTGGAAAATAAGCTGCGAACGTCGGAAAGTAAAATGCGCCTATTTTTTGAGGCGATGAATGCGATTGTTTTAATTATTGATGTTCAAGACCATACAATAGCAAATATCGAAATAGCGCCGACGAATCCCACTCGCTTTTATGACTTTTACATTGACCCAATTAACCAAACAATCGAACATCTTTTTCAAGAGAAAACGGCTCAGGATTGGTTAGATAAGATTCAACAGGCGCTAACCACTCAGCACACGATCTATTTTGATTACAGTCTACAAAGTGAAGACAAAACAGTCTGGTTTTCCGCCAGTATTTCGGTAATTTCTGAACAATCGGTTATTTGGGTAGCGCGTGATATTACTGATCGAAAACAGGCAGAAGCGGCATTACAGTTAGAGCAAGACAAGTCAGAACGGTTATTACTGAATATCTTACCCGAACTGATTGCCAATCGTCTTAAACAAGATCAGAGGGCGATTGCGGAACATTTTGATCAGGTGACAATTCTGTTTGCCGATATTGTGGGATTTACACCGTTATCGGCACGTCTACAACCGATTGAACTGGTAAATATGCTGAATCAAATCTTTTCTACATTTGATCAGCTAGCGGATCAGTATGGGTTGGAGAAGATTAAAACGATTGGTGATGCGTATATGGTTGTTGGCGGTTTACCTCGTCCCCTAGACGATCATGCCACAGCGATCGCGCAGATGGCGTTGGATATGCAACAAGCGATTCATGAGTTCCAAGTGCAACAGGGGGAGTCGTTTGAAATTCGCATTGGGATTAACACCGGATCAGTTGTGGCGGGTGTGATTGGTAGGAAAAAATTTATCTATGATTTATGGGGAGATGCGGTTAATGTTGCCTCTCGCATGGAATCATCAGGAGAACCAGGTAAAATTCAAGTTACCGCTACTACATACCAACAGTTACAGCACAAGTTTATCTTTGAGCAGCGAGGTGCCGTCAAAGTGAAGGGTAAAGGCGATATGATTACCTATTGGCTTCTGAGTAGGAGGAAATGATGACTGTTTATGCGAACCGGATATTACCCACGATGAAATTGATAGGTTGGTTCTGTATACAGGGCGACCCGATGAAATTGATAGGTTGGTTCTGTTATTTTTTGCAGCGGGTCGCCCCTACAATTTCATGAATGCTGATAAAATTGATAGGTTGGTTGTGTTATTTTTGCCGTGGGTCGCCTCTATCGTTCTATGCCTTACGAACCCCAAAGACACCATCGCCATTCCATTCGCCTCAAAGGATACGACTACAGGAAACCTAGTGCTTATTTTGTCACGCTTTGTATCCGTAATCGGGACTGTCTGCTGGGGGAGATTATCCAAGGCAATATGTATTTATCCCCATTTGGTCAAATTGTAGAAAACGAATGGTATCGAACGGCTGTTGTGCGCCCGAATGTGGAACTTGACGCCTTTATCATCATGCCGAACCATTTGCACGGTATTATTTTTATTACAGATAAGTACTACACTTCATTGAGAGCAACCAGGCAAGAATTATCGGTTGGTTTATCTGATTTGCAACAGATTTATCCTACAGGCACAACTACGACGCAAAAACGACAGGTTAAAGGTGCAGTATCCTGTTCTTTGGGTGCAATTATTGGACAATTCAAATCGCTATCGACTAAACGGGTTAACCGGATTCGCCAAACCCGCTATATTCCCCTCTGGCAACGTGATTTCTATGACCACATTATCCACCGGGAAACATCACTTAATGCTATCCGCAAATATATTGTGGAAAATCCTTTACGGTGGGCAGATGACCCAGAAAATCCCGAATATCCTCTACCTAATCAAGACCCACTAACCGATTTTCCGTTTTAACTGAATTATGAAGATTATCATGGTTTGGTTGTCGGTTATCGGTTATTGGTTATCGGTTGTCGTTTGTTGTCTGTAGGGGCGAGTCGCTGCACAAATATGACGCTGTGAGGATTAACGTATCTCGACTCGCCCTGTCAAATGTGATGGTATCAGATAATTCATGATCGGCGATTCAGGGTGACATCAATACAATTAATCGGTTGATTTTAAACGGTGGTTCATGCCGATTTTTATTTGAATTGGCGATACCTTATGCAGGGCGACCCGATAAAATTGATAGGTTGGTTCTGTTAATTTTTGCAGCGGGTCGCCCCTACATGTCAAATATGATGATGTTAGATAATTAATGAGCGGCGATTCAGGGTGACACCAATACAATTAATCGGTTGATTTTAAACGGTGGTTCATGCCGATTTTTATTTGAATTGGCGATACCTTATGCAGGGCGACCCGATAAAATTGATAAGTTGGTTCTGTTATTTTTTGCAGCGGGTCGCCCCTACATGTCAAATATGATGATGTTAGATAATTAATGATATGCGATTCAGGGTGACACCAATACAATTAATCGGTTGATTTTAAACGGTGGTTTATGCCGATTTTTATTTGAATTGGCGATACCTTATGCAGGGCGACCCGATAACATTGATAGGTTGGTTCTGTTATTTTTTGCAGCGGGTCGCCCCTACATGTCAAATATGATGATGTTAGATAATTAATGATATGCGATTCAGGGTGACACCAATACAATTAATCGGTTGATTTTAAACGGTGGTTTATGCCGATTTTTATTTGAATTGGCGATACCTTATGCAGGGCGACCCGATAACATTGATGGGTCGGTTCTGTTATTTTTTGCAGCGGGTCGCCCCTACATGTCAAATATGATGATGTTAGATAATTAATGAGCGGCGATTTAGGGTGACGCCAATACAATTAATCGGTTGATTTTGGGCGATAGTTCATGCCGATTTTTATTTGAATTGGCGATACCTAATCCAGGGCGACCCGATAAAATTGATAAGTCGGTTCTGTTATTTTTTGCAGCGGGTCGCCCCTACATGTCAAATATGATGATGTCAGATAATTCATGAGCGGCAATTTAGGGTGACGCCAATACAATTAATCGGTTGATTTTGGGCGATAGTTCATACCGATTTTTATTTGAATTGGCGATACCTGATGCAGGGCGACCCGATAAAATTGATAGGTTGGTTCTGTTATTTTTTGCAGCGGGTCGCCCCTACATGTCAAATATGATGATGTTAGATAATTAATGATATGCGATTTAGGGTGACGCCAATACAATTAATCGGTTGATTTTGGGCGATAGTTCATGCCGATTTTTATTTGAATTGGCGATACCTTATGCAGGGCGACCCGATAAAATTGATAAGTCGGTTCTGTTATTTTTTGCAGCGGGTCGCCCCTACATGTCAAATATGATGATGTTAGATAATTAATGATATGCGATTTAGGGTGACGCCAATACAATTAATCGGTTGATTTTAAACGGTGGTTCATGCCGATTTTTATTTGAATTGGCGATACCTGATGCAGGGCGACCCGATAAAATTGATGGGTCGGTTCTGTTATTTTTTGCAGCGGGTCGCCCCTACATGTCAAATATGATGATGTTAGATAATTAATGATATGCGATTTAGGGTGACGCCAATACAATTAATCGGTTGATTTTAAACGGTGGTTCATGCCGATTTTTATTTGAATTGGCGATACCTTATGCAGGGCGACCCGATAAAATTGATAGGTTGGTTCTGTTAATTTTTGCAGCGGGTCGCCCCTACATGTCAAATATGATGATGTTAGATAATTAATGATATGCGATTTAGGGTGACGCCAATACAATTAATCGGTTGATTTTAAACGGTGGTTCATGCCGATTTTTATTTGAATTGGCGATACCTTATGCAGGGCGACCCGATAACATTGATAGGTTGGTTCTGTTATTTTTTGCAGCGGGTCGCCCCTACATGTCAAATATGATGATGTTAGATAATTAATGAGCGGCGATTCAGGGTGACGCCAATACAATTAATCGGTTGATTTTAAACGGTGGTTCATGCCGATTTTTATTTGAATTGGCGATACCTTATGCAGGGCGACCCGATAAAATTGATAGGTTGGTTCTGTTATTTTTTGCAGCGGGTCGCCCCTACATGTCAAATATGATGATGTCAGATAATTCATGAGCGGCGATTCAGGGTGACGCCAATACAATTAATCGGTTGATTTTGGGCGATAGCGATACCTGATACAGGGCGACCCGATAAAATTGATAAGTTGGTTCTGTTATTTTTTGCAGCGGGTCGCCCCTACAATTCCATGAATGGCGATGAAATGGATGGGTTGGATTAATTTGTGCGGTCGTTCATGTTTATTTTTCATTTATTTCCAATATTTAATGCAATGCAACACGATTGTATCCCTGACTTTTGGCGTGATAGAGTGCCTTATTCGCTCGTTGAATAATTACCTCGATGTTGGCATCGTCTAATTGATAACTAGCTACACCAACTGTTACCGTCATTTGCACCTGTTTATCGCCAATCCCTATGGTAATTTGTTCCATCCGCTTTCTCAAACGTTCAGCCACACGCACCGCCCCACTACTATCGGTTTCAGGAAGTAATGTGACAAACTCTTCACCGCCAAATCGTCCACAATAATCTGCCTCACGCAATGAACCAACGATGCTTTTTGCCACACCCTTAAGCACTTCATCTCCCATTGTATGCCCATACTCATCATTGATTTGCTTAAAGTGGTCAATGTCAATCATCAGGATAGACATGAAACGTTTGTAACGAGAGGCTCGATTAAATTCTTGATAGGCAACCGTTAAAAAATGACGGCGATTCCAGAGTCCTGTCAGGGGATCAGTAATCGCTAACTTTCTCAACAAATTCGCTAATTTTTCGTGTTCTTTAACCAATCTATTTAATTGTTTTTGAGTCTGCTTCAATTCTAAATGGGTTCGGACACGGGCAAGAATTTCTGCTGGATTAAAGGGGTGAGTAATTGTATCGGCTGCGCCCTTCTCAAATGCTTCAATTAAATACTCTTGTTCACGAACCGTCCGCATCAGGATAATTGGACTTGTTGTTAGGGGAGGTGGAGATTTCAGATAGTCACACAACTCTAATCCACTCATCTTGGGCATGGTTAAAGCCATAATAATTAAGTCAGGCTTATCAAGGTGTACACGCTCAATCGCATCCTGTCCGTTGCTGACAACAATTGTTTTGTAGCCTTCGGCTTCTAAAATGACATGAAGAATTTGTAAATTATTGGGATTATCATCAACAATCAAAATTAGGAATTTTTCCGGAAAAAATTGTTTCATTGGTCATTATCCCTCCCCCTGGGCTATCTTGATATTTTATCGGAGAGTAAGGCAGAATAGTTAATGGAATTGTGACAATCAATATTGTTCCTTGCCCAGGGGTTCAATGACAATGGATTTGACCTTTGTGTTTGTCAACAATAATCTGGTAACTAATTGACAAGCCTAACCCTGTGCTATCTCCGACAGGTTAGGATGGGCAGATTTTCGGTTTACCAGTTATTCAGAGATAGAAAATACAAAGCTGCTCAAGTATTTCCGCAGCGCTGCACTAACGGTTGGGCGACTTGTTTGAGTTTCAGATAAAAGTCCGAATCATCAGGCGGTGGCGTAAATTGATCAATGGGGTTGTGGTTAGTTTCGCGACGAGACCCTTCTACTGGTTCAGGCAGACTGGTATGATCAGGAGAAATTAGGTCTGGAGGAGTGCGATCGCGTTCCCTAATCCGTTCTGTTTCTGGTTCAGGCTGGGCGGGCGTTTGCGGTGACGCTTCAACGGATTCTGTTGCCGATTCAGTGACAACAAATTCCTCTGACTTCGCCACCGCAACCGTAGAACTTGACTCAAACATATCCGGGAAACTCTCTATCCAGGACATCGATTCGGATGTCGTATCAACAGGGGCATTCAAATCTTGCGGTAATTTGCGACAAATCAACCGTTCAAACTCATGATTAAAGCGATAGATAGGCTGTTCCCGTCGCCCCCAAACGGCTAAAATTTGTTCAACCGAAATCGCCTTATACCGTCCCTGATACAAGGCTTCAATGACCGCCAAACGAATCCACTGGGCGGGATAGTCTTCCAACCAAAACTCAACTAATTCTGCCGCAGAATATCCCCTCAGTTCAAATCCATAGTGACTGAGTAACTCCACGGCATAGATAATGGCTGAATCTATTTCATTTGTCATTCGTTATTGGTCATTGGTCATTGGTCTAGGGAACAGGGAACAGGGAACAGGGAACAGGGAACAGGGAACAGGGAACAGGGAACAGGGAACAAACAAACTCAAAACTTTGGTTGGGGCGGGTTTAGTTACATCGGGGCGGGAAAAAAACGATAATAGTGAAACCCGCCCCTACATCCCTTAAAAACTCTTTGATCCTTGAACAATATACGGGGAATTGATAGCATTGACACGCCCTTGTTGCACTAAGGCTTGATACAGAAACGCCGTGGCATCGGCACGGGTGGCAGCTTTTTTCGGGTTTAACCGGGAGGGTTTGGGATAATTGACGATAATCCCGGCTTGAGTAGCTGCCGCTACAGCAGATTGGGCGTAAATGGGAATATTATCTTGATCCTGATAAATTTCCAAGGGGTTTCCCTCTGCCTCAGGTAACGACAGCCCCTGGACTAAGGAGACAATCAACTCAACCCGCCGTAAACTTTGTTGGGGGTGAAAGGTTTGGTCGGGGAAGCCGGAAAGGAAGCCACCGCGATAGGCTTGGCTAATGACGGCTGACGCCCAGAAGTTGGCGGGAACGTCGCTAAATTGAGTAGCGGGGCGGATGGGTGTGGGGTTAAAGACTTTCACCACTAACGCCGCATATTGCGCCCGATTTAATGGGGCATCGGGTTTAAAGCTACCATCAGCAAAGCCGCTAATTAAGTTTAATCCGGCGAGAGGGCGAATAAAATCAGCCGCCCAATGATTTTGAATATCGGTAAACGAGGGAACATACCCCTCCGGGTTAACAATATAAGGAGATGAGATAGCCGAGGCTTCGCCAGTTGAGACTAACGCCTGGTAAATTAAGGCAGCGACTTCGGCGCGGCTAATCGCTTGCATGGGTTTAAGTTCTTGAGGGCGGGGATAATTCACCACCAATTGCCGTTGTGTCGCCGTAGCAATAGCATCTGTAGCATAGCTGGGAATCTGGGCGCGATCGCGGTAAAACAAAAGTAGGTTGCCATTCCCACTCCCTAATCCCAACCCATTCACCACCGAAACCAGCGCCTGTATCCGGGTCAGATTTTGTTGGGGGCGAAATGTGCCATCAGGAAATCCAGAGATAAATCCCATACTCGCCGCCTTACGAATCGCCGCCGCCGCCCAAAAGTTATCCGCGACATCGCGAAATGACCCCGATGTCGCCCCCACCTGGCGCGGTAAGTTAAACGTTTGGGCAATAATCGCCGCATACTGGGCGCGGGTAATATTCGCTTCCGGCTTAAACGTGCCATCAGGAAACCCGCTAATTAACTCCCGTTTAACTAATTCCTGAATAAACCGACTTGCCCAATGATTGCCCAAATCACTAAACTGAGTCGGACCCAGTGCTGATGCGGGAACCTCTGCTGCACTCAAGGTAACTGCACCAGAAATACGGGCAGGATTTAACAAGTTGCCCACCGAAACTAATGTCAATGACGTACTATTTTGTAAATCAACATCACCATTATCTTGTAAGATATTCCCGGCTGGGTCTTGACGACTACCTAAATTCGGTTGGGCAGACCCATTGACAATTAGCCCCCCATTGGTATTTTTTTCAATCCGATTCCGGCGCAGAACGGGTTTAGCTTGGCGAGAGAGAACAAGTCCCGCCTTATTATTGATTAACGTATTATCAGCAATTAACGGAGCCGCATTATCACTCAAGGCAATCCCATACCCCGTCCGTTGACAGCGATTGCGCCGCAGTTCCCCTTTCGCATTTCGCACCAGAAAGATACCACTGGAGGCATTGTCACTCAATTCATTATCCATAATCACCGGTTTTGCCGTCCCCGTGACAAAAATCCCCTCCCTACCGCAACGAGTTAGAGTAGAATTCGCGATAATCGGGGCGCTGGATTCAATCCAAATCCCTGTCCCTTTAGTGACTGGATTCGTCACCGTCACCCCGCGCAATTCCGCTTGAGAATCAGGTTTAACCGTAATCGATTGACTGCCAAAACTGGGGCTACTATAATCACCACTCCCCACAATAGATATATCCTTACCTTTACTCGACTCATCACCGATGATAATCATCCCAGAGGGAATCACAATCGGGAATCGCTCCCCGTTAGCCGCATTGTACATCCCCGGCGCCAGGTAAATCGTAGTATCAGCCGTAGCTTGTGCGATCGCGTGGGTTAAGGTGCGAAAGGGAGCATCCGCAGTGCCTATATTCGCATCCTGACCCGTTGTGGGGTTAACATACAGAGTGGATTGAACCATTCGTTTAAATAAAATCGCCTATAGTCATCTTAAGTGGAATGTCACTGACTTAAGCTGGGTTCGTAGTAGGCACGAAGCGTGCCAGAAGCGCTAAAGCGCTTACTACAAACTCTAAAGTCAGTGCCATTCGACTTAAGCTGTTCGGCATTTAAACCTTAATGTCAATAATGACGAAATCCTTGTAGTGCGTTTAGCGAAGCCATGCCGCAGGCTTTAGCGAAGCCATGCCGAAGGCTTTGCATCTTGCTCGCTACTAATACCCAATTTAAATGCATGACAGCTTATCAAAACCCCGATACCATAAACGACATCGATTCAAAAGTCAGAGATTGACCGGAATTCATGCGTCTCAAGCCTCGTCCTTTCCGAACAACTTTGATTTTTGATATCGTCTTTTAGCACATCAAGAAGACAACCGCCTAAAGAAACAGCATCCTCAATAGTGAAATTCATTTTATCAGCGACATCCGTAAAAGCTAAAACAGCCAAAATCCGGCTCACCTCACTAATAAAATAGTCGCGTTTATCAATAAAAACAGTCTGATCGCGTAACTCCAGAAATTTCCACTCTGTTCCCGTCGTTACCGCCCCATAAATACTCTCCCTCGGTTCCTCGTTGCTTTGATTAAACAGTTGAGCCGCAATCATTTCAGCAATACACTGCGCCAAAACTGACTTAATATTTTCGTTCTTAGCTTCAACTAGGGTAAGCACAGGAGTCCGAATTTCATAAGAGTCTGGGGAAGCCGTCAGGATATAATCACAATATCCATTTAAACCCGCGCTAGGAGCAACATTGAACTCTGAACCCGAGAAAAAGCCAATTTTAAACCCAAAGTGTCGCCGCATTTATAAAACCCTTACTGTTCCCTGTTCCCTGTGACACACTGAGCGTGTTACCGAGCGGAGTCGAGGTAAGTCGAGGTATTCCCTGTTCCCTCCTCTCAACCGTTAACTTTAGTTTTGTCCGACTACTTATGATGTATCCTACCTTAACGGCGGTTGCTTTATTCCCGAGTCCAATTACTGACCCTGTTGCCGTCTTCTTAACCATTTTGGCAATTATGTTAGTCGCGCCACTCCTGTTTGAACGATTGCGACTTCCGGGTATTGTTGGCTTAATTCTAGCGGGTGTGATAGTTGGACCCAATGTGCTGGGGTTATTAGAACGGGATAGTACCATCATCCTCTTGGGAACGGTGGGACTCTTGTTTTTAATGTTCATGGCGGGACTCGAAACCAGCCTGGATGACCTTAAATATAACGCCGATAAAGCCGCAATTTTTGGTTTAGCCACATTCTCTTTCCCCATGATTCTGGGTACGGTGGCAATGTTACTCCTAGGATATAGTTGGCTAGCATCGATTCTAGTCGCGTCTTGTTTTGCCACCCATACACTTTTGGCATTACCTATCCTCACCAAGTTGGGATTAATGCGGACACAAACCGTAACCACAACCTTGGGCGGAACATTAATTACTAATGTTTTGGGACTCTTAGTTCTGGCGGTAGTCGTGAAAGCCGATGGCGGAAATCTGACCCTAGGATTCTGGTTGTTTCTGATTCCCGCCCTCACTATCTATACAGTAGCGACATTATGGGGCGTTCCTAAACTGGGGCGCTGGTTCTTTCGCCAATTTGGACATGATGAAGGGGCGGAGTTTATTTTTGTCCTCGCCACGTTGTTTGTGGTGTCTTACGCGGCGGGATTAATTGAAATTGAACCGATTATTGGCGCATTTTTAGCCGGAATTGCGATTACCCAAATCATTCCTCAATTGAGTCCGTTAATGAATCGGATTCAGTTTATTGGCAATACCTTATTTGTGCCATTCTTTTTGATTTCCGTGGGAATGCTAATTGACCCGTTAATTTTAGTCAAGCAGCCGAAATCAATCTTGGTGGCGCTGGTGATGATTGGCGCGGAAATGGTGAGTAAGTTTGGCGCGGCTTGGGCACCAGGTAAGCTGTTTGGGTTTCAATTTCCTAGTATTATGGTCATGTTTGGGTTGTCCATGGCACAGGCGGCGTCTACCTTGGCGGCGATTACGGTAGCTTATGAAATTAAACTGGTGGATCAGTTAACCGTAAATGGGATAATTGCCATGATTTTAGTCACCTGTGTCGCCTCGCCTTGGATTACCGAACGCTGGGGAAAACAAGTGAAACCTCACGGACAACAGGAGGGAGGAAATCAAGGAAAACCGCCATCGTTGGCAAAGCGGGTATTAGTACCTGTGGCGAATCCCAAGACGGAAGATAATTTATTACAATTGGCATTAATTTTAGCAAAAACAGCCGAAGGAACCTTACTTCCGCTGCATGTTTTATCGGATAAAACCGGACTCATTTCCCCAGAGGCGAAGATGCTACAAACCCAGCTTTTAGCGGCGGCGGAACGAATTGCCCATGCAGCCGTAACTAAAGTAGAACCGATTGGGCGGGTGGATGATACGATTGACCGAGGGATTACCCGCACGGCAGCCGAACGAGAGGCGACGTTGATTATTTGTGGCTGGAAGGGGTATTCCACGACTCGTGAGAGCTTTTTTGGCAGTGTGATTGATAATGTTATCTGGCGATCGCAGGTTCCGGTATTAATTGCCCGATTCTCGCAGCCGATTGAGAATACTGCACGAGTGGTGTTGGCGGCGACGGATCAGGAGACGGTATCGGTGACGTTTAAACCGACGGTGATGTTATCGCAAAGCTTAGCGGCGGCGTTGAAAGCCACGTTTCGATTGGTGATTGTGGTGACGGGAGTCGGGGAGTTTGAATGTCAGCCCAGGGAGTGGGGGTTGGCAACCACAAGTGAGTTGGTGCAAGTGCGGGGGAATTTTGTACAAAACGTGTCGCGGATGGTGCAACGTCATGATTTACTTATTCTCACGGCAAGTACCCATCCCAGCTACCTTTTGGCGATTCCCACATTAGGGGGAGAACCGGAGGCGATCGCACGGACGCAGCAAGACACCTCTATCATTGTCGTACATTTTCCCAGCAGTAGCTGAACAAGGTGGGGAGGTTTTGTGTAGGGGCGGGTTTGACAACTATCGTTTCTTACCTCACCTAAATTTAACTAAACCCGCCCTGACTCCTGCACAATCTTCACTCCTCCTCCTTATCCACTAAATCGCCGAGATAGAGTTCAATGAACATCTCGGCGGCGACGGGATTGATTGTATTCAGCGCTTTGACAATATCCGCAACGGTTTCGGCTGTTGGGTCTATTTTTTCATGAAACCAACGAAAAACTTTGTTTCGCTCAATCCCTAAAGCTACCGCCAATTTATTTTGGCTGATTTTATAGGCTTCTAGGGTCTGTTTGAGGGCTTGTCCTGCTCTTCCCATGCTTCTGTCGCGCTTACCTTGTCCGCAGGACAATCGTGTCAGAGGAGCATGACCCCGTAAATGTTGCCAAGTATGGTAACATCCGCTAATCTCTTAAATGTTATCAAATTTAGTAACATTTCAGCAACAATTAGGTGAATCCAATGTCTCAAGAGTTTGTTTCAAATAACCTAGAAAAAGTACCTCCCGTCCCATCAGCGACGCCAGAATCTACCGCTAGCCGTGAACCTGTAAAAATCTCGATTATTGGCTCTCGTCGAGGCGTCAAAAGTATCATTCACACCTTGTACCGCCTCCAGTTTGCTGAAGTGATGGCTTGGAGTCCCTTACAACCGACAGGTAAACCGGGTGAATTTGTGAGTATGCTGATTCGGCAAATTTCTTTTCGTTCCGAGTAACAAGAGTCTGATTGACCCATAGCTGTAGAGGCGAGTTTGACCCCCTTGTCTGCAAAACTCGCTCTCCCTGCGCTCCTGTTATAGTCGAGGAATGTAGAGATGCGACGGGTATACCTGGAGGATAGGATGAATCACTTTTCCAGTTTGATGTCTTTTTTACGCGATCGCAAGACGTTTCTGACCGAGGTTGAGAAGGAAATCGGACTCGACCGTAAAATTGTTTCAATGTTAGTGTGTAGCGCTTCGTTTATCGCGTTGTACGGATTGGTAATTGGGGCGTCGAGTCATTGGCTTCAGGCGATTAGTTCAGCGATTAAGTTACCCGGTCTTTATTTAATCACACTGCTGGTATGTCTGCCCAGTTTATATATTTTTGAAGTCGTCACAGGTTCACAGCGCAACTTTCGCCAATATTTAGTGTTGCTTTTAGCCACCACGTCAGTGATCAGCGTCATGCTTTTGGCGTTTGTTCCCGTGGTTTTGTTTTTCCTGCTCTCGGTGAATGATTACGAGTTTTTCAAGTTACTCAATGTGGTCATTTTTACCTTAACTGGCGTGATCGGTGTCCAGTTTTTCTACCAAAGCATGAAATCACTGCATTCTCATTCTCAAGATACGGATAAATCCCGTAATTTGAAGGTTGTGCAAGCTTGGTTATTTCTCTACGGCTTTGTTGGCAGTCAGTTGGGTTGGTCACTGCGACCCTTTTTTGGTACTCCAGGAAAAGACTTTGCGCTGTTTCGTCCCTTAGAGAGTAATTTCTATGTGCATATTTTTAAAACGCTGACTCACGCTCTAGGATTAAACTAAGCCAAATACTTTCATTATCCAGGAGATACGTTCATGCTAAATAATGTAGCAGAATTGCCGATTACTCCAGCGGAATTAGAGCAAAGCGGGGGTTTAGATCTGAGTGCGGGACTGGTGACAACGGTTTACCGTGGGGTATTTTGGCGTAACTCTCAACATCTGCGATCGCTCCTGTTTATTGAGGTCTTTAGTTTAGGTCTAATTCTGATTTTTGTTATGCCTGTGGGGTTTCTGGCGGTGAAGCGATCGGGGAGTTTGCCAAGTGATGGGGCGGACATTGCCAATTTATTTCTATTATTTTTGGCGGGATCAGTCTTAATTTTGGCATTGGGAAATATTTGGCTTGTGAATCAGGCAAAACGCTGGAAATCTGTAGCTAAGTTGTTACGGCAAGTGGATAAGTACAATCGTGTAGTTAAATCCCTAGCCATGCTGAATCAACTGAGTCGGACTGAAAAGAATCTGCAAGGGGATAACTCGTTAGCATGTGAAAAGGTGCTGAGGGCTTTACGAGTAACCAAAAACAGTTTACTGCAAGCAATTAAGATAGAAATTATTCGCACGAAACAAGGGGTGATCGCACGACCGGATGAATTGATGGCTACATTAGAGAATAATTTAACCAGTTTGGTTGCGGGAGAACTTGATCCGCCAACAGATCAGTATGGTTATTTGCTCGATGAAGCGCTGCAAATTGCAATGAGTGTGGAGCAACAAATGCGAGATTTGTAAATCGATATAAAATTATGAAATAAATTTGTTGACTTTACGCGAAAGTAAGAATGGAGCTTACTTGGTAAGTCTTTGAACCCGTTTTCTGTAAGCCCTAATACCCGCCAAGAACTCAAGTTCTTGGCTAAAAGCTCAAGTCGTCTAAAGACGACTCAAACTCTTATCCAGTCAGCCTGAGTATGTCAACCGTGCGATCGCATCGTGTAATTCCTCTTTTGTATAAAGGGTATTGGATTTTACCCGAATTTATTGGCTAAACCCGCTTCTACTACCGAACCCATACTCTAATCCTGGAGAACCGCAGCTACCCGCTTGAAGATTTGAAGCACATCATAAAGCTGGTTACGGCGAGGAAGAAGCGAAAATACATCAGATATATCGTACTCAGGAAATGCTTGTTGGCTTAACTTCAAAAAAGCAAACATCCCTCCATTTGTCACCATACCATAAACGGGTTGATCAGGATGACGGTTCGCCATCATATAAGCCAAAGCTTGGGGAATCGCTAACTCAATATTGAGATCACTGTGTTTAGCTTCTAGTACCACAACCCAAAATTGCTCCAACACGACCAAAAAATCTATCCGTCCCCGCAAAATCTCATCATCAACAACAGTCGTAATTTCAACCGATACTTCTGATCGCAGCTTAAACGGGAAATCATAAAAACCCGCCAATTCCAGCAAGCGAGACACAACAATCAGATTGACCGCTCCCTCGGCTAATACTCCATCGGCTCGATGATAGCGGTATCTGTCTCTAATCTGGTCTAACGTAGCTTGCTCCTGTTGGGTGAGTTCAGGCAAGTTCTCAAACCATTCTGTAAAGAATTGTTCATCTTCCGTTCGCCGAAGATTAAACTTGTTATGGACATCGTTTAGGGTTTTAATCGTTTGGGTAATTGCGGTTTGAACCATCTGTCTGGTTTTGTTTCAGTTGTTATAGTTAATTTTACACTTCATAGTGTAAGGTGCGTTACTAAGTGGACTTCAATAAGCTGTTAAGCTGTTCGGCATTTAAACCTTGATGTCAATAATGGTGAAATCCTTGTAGTGCGTTTAGCGAAGCCATGCCGCAGGCTTTGCATCTTGCTCGCTACTAATACCCAATTTAAATGCATGACAGCTTATCTAGAAATTCGACAAATCTCTTCTTATCTGAATGAGCTATACTTTGTCCAAAGGTAAGCGTACATTGAAGAGATGAATATTAAATTTGGTCTAAAAATTGCTGGAAAGACAGGTTTGCCGATGCTGGCTGAGGGGTCAAGTAACGCTGATTTTGAAGTCTCTATTAAATGCAAGTTTCCCAATCAAAAGAGTAATCGTTGAGGATAATAAAATTGTTGTTGGTGGCTGACGACCTAAAATAGTGGACGAGATTTTACGGTGAGATCGGGCGCACGTCGGTCATCCGTGTCAACTTAAGGTCGAAAACCAATGCTGGTAAGGTTTTCAGCTATGTCTATTTACTGCTCAAAATTTCCCCCTCATCCCCTAACCCCTTCTCCCACCGTGGGGAGAAGGGGGATCGGATGCTCTTGCTCCCCTCTCCCCGGCGTGCTATGCATTACCCACATCTTTCTTAAACATTGTGCGATCGCGTCACGATCTGGCGGGACTGAGCGCAATTGTGTAGTCCAAGTCAGTACAATTGCTGGTTTACAGATGCGATCGGGTTACGGGATGGGATTGCCTGACTGGATGTATCAGGAGCCAGAGATTATAATCCCTTCTTGTGGCATTCGCATCTGAAAATAAAGAAATGAAAGAACTTCGATGGGCAGCCCAAGAATTGCGGTACGCTAACTTAGGTGATGCTCGGCGAAATAAACGCCTGGTTAAAATTGTCGAAGACTTAGCCGCACAGCCGAATGAAAGCATTCCAACGGCTTGTGGAAATTGGGCAGCAACCAAAGCTACCTACAACTTGTGGAAATCACCACGCATCAAACCCGATGACATCCGTTTGTCTCATCAAATCAGTACTGTGGAACGGTCACAAGAGCATAGTGTTGTCTTGGCAATACAAGACACAACGGATCTCAACTTCACTCACCATCCGAGCAAGAAGGGTATGGGTCCGATTAGTAGCAAGCCAATGGTGACGGGATTAAAAGTTCATTCGGTGTTGGCGGTGAGTACCTTGGGCGTACCCTTAGGAGTACTACACCAACAAGTGTGGGCACGTAATCCACAAGAGGTAGGCAAGCGACATACTCGTCGTCAAAGGCAGACTGCCGACAAAGAAAGTCAATGCTGGCTAAGTGCTTCCGTTGCGACCGAGTTAGCCTTACCTGAAGACATAGAGGTGGTGACGATTGCCGATCGCGAAGCGGATATTTACGATTTATTTGCCATGACTCGTCAAAGGCGATCGCATCTATTGATCCGAGGTACTCATAATCGTCGTGTTGACCATCAAGCCAAGTATTTGCACGCCAGCATTGAGCAAGCGCCAGTTGCGGGATTGGTCACCATTACTGTACCTCGTAACGGTCAGCGACCCCAGAGGCAAGCTACCCTAACCGTTCGCTTTGCTACCCTAGAGATACAACCACCTCGCCATCATCTCCAAAGAGCTAAACTGTCTCCAGTTACTCTTCAAGTGGTATTAGCTACTGAATCTCATCCACCCAAGGATACCACACCCATTTGCTGGTTATTGTTAACCACCCTACCTGTCAATAGTTTTGATGAAGCTGTCCAATGTATACGATGGTACTCTTTTCGCTGGCTGATTGAACGCTATCACTACGTTCTTAAAAGCGGTTGTCACCTCGAACAACTACAATTGGAAACACGAGAGCGTATTGAGTGTGCTTTGGCTACTTATTCCATTGTTGCTTGGCGCTTATTGTGGCTCACTTATCAAGCTCGCTCTAGTCCTGATACACCTTGCGATACTGTTTTACAGACCCATGAGTGGCAAGCTCTCTATTGTACTATTCACTCTCAACCTATACCTCCACAACAACCTCCTTCTCTCCGGCAAGCCGTTGGTTGGATTGCTCAACTCGGCGGTTTCTTAGGGCGTAAACATGATGGTGAACCTGGAGTCAAAACTATTTGGCGCGGTTGGCAGAGACTACAAGATATCGCTGCTACCTGGCAGTTACTTCACTCCTAGCTATTAAGTTCCATTTTAACTAACGGCTTGAAAACGCGATCGCACAATGTTTAAGAAAGATGTGGGTAATGCATAGCCCCGGCGTGGGAGAGGGGCTGGGGGTAAGGGGTTGAGCTTAAGTTGACACCAATGCACGTCGGTGCGCCCCTACCAGTAATGTTTCATAACAAACGACAAATGACAATTAAAGCGCCTGCGCCCGCAACCACGCTACTGGTAAATAAAGCAACTTCCGCCCCTTAGACACATAAGCCCGTTGCGTAAATACATCATAATTATTATGCTCAATGACATCTAAAATCCCCTGATACAGCATCGTAGCCGCCCAGACGGGCCAACGCGCATCCCGACTCAGCGCCCCAATACCCTTTTCTGCGTAAGTATAAAACTTACGCGCCCGTTGAATTTGGAAGCGCATGAGTTCCTGCCAGCGCTCGTCCACAACTCCCTTAAATAAATCCTCTTCTGTATAATTAAATAGCGCTAATTCATCTAATGGCAAGTAAATTCGACCCCGTTGAGCATCTTCGCCAACATCGCGGAGGATATTGGTCAACTGTTTAGCAATCCCTAACGCGATCGCTTCCTCTACCGGATTCGTCCCAAACTGACTATTCCAGGGCGTTTGACTCCAATCCAAGTCAAATCCTAGCACCGGACTGGTCATTAATCCCACCGTACCCGCCACACGATAGCAGTACAGCTTCAGTTCTTCAAAGGTTTCATAACGGCTGCGATATAAGTCCATCCGTTGACCGGCAATCATATCCCGAAACGGTTGAATATCCATCGGGAACCGTTGCAACGTATCCACTAACGCTACATCCGCGTCCTCGATTGGCTGTCCCGCGAAAACAGATTCTAACTGCTGTTCCCAGCGATCCAAGGTTTCCGGCGTGGTTAAACGGGCTTGGGGACCATCCACCAGTTCATCGGTTCGCCGACACCAGAAGTAGATTGCCCATATCGCACGCCGCTTTTGTTCTGGCATCAGTAAGGTAGCCAGATAAAACGTCTTGGCGTATTTTGCTGTAATCTGACGACAGATTTCATAAGCCTCAGATTCAGGAACCAGCTTTCTCATGGGCGGAGATTTAGGCAATTGAAGCATTCGTTGCAGGTAATTCGGTTAGGGGCGAAGGAGTAGATCCTGGATTAAGTCATAGCAGTTAACCGTCAAAAGAAGTCAAAAGAATGGTACTGACTCCTATAGTCGAGAAACACGTTTCCCAGAACCCAAGCTCAAGTACGCTAAAATTTAGCGGGTCAGTCTTGGAACCCAGTTCAACGGAACGCCAGCTTCCAGCCCACAGACAAAAAACAGCTTCTCGCCGATTTTAGTTCCAGGGCTTTAGCTGGGATAGTTACGGTAAAGACGGATAGTGGGGTGAGGATAATGAGTTTTTCTCTTAACCCGCACCGACAACCTCTTTACTGTCCACCTGTTTAAACAGCCGTTGACTTGAGCCTCCTGATTCATGACGCCTGACAATCACCTGCGATGTCAGCTTACCAGAAAGTACGGCACCCTCCATACTGGCAAGGTAACGTTGCATGGTGTAATCGCCAGTCAAGTAAAAATTGGGGATGGGTGTTTCTTGGGAGGGACGATGGGCTTGTCGTCCCGGAATGGCTTTGTAAACGGAACGTGGAGTTTTGACGATGTGATACTTGAGCAACTGGGCAGGGCTATCACTATCAAAATGTTTAGGGAAGAGTTTCTTGAGTTCTTCCAGCGTCGCCGCCACAATATCCTGATCGGATTTACCAATCCAATCTTTAGCTGGGGCGAGAACTAACTCCAACATCGAACGGTCAGGGTTAGCGTATTCCCGACAGGTATTGCTCATGTCAGCATACACTGACAAAAGGGGCGATCGCGAAAAGAGTAGATGGTCAATATCTGTTAATTTCCGGTCAAACCACAAATGCAGGTTAATTACCGGAACCCCTTCTAACCCTTCTAGCTTATTGAAGAACTCCATCTCTCGCCAAGGTTGAGGCATGATTAACTTTAAGGGATCGACAGGCATTGCCGAGACATAAGCATCCGCCGTCAGCACTTCGTCCCCATGTTCACCCCGAATCAAAAATCCCTGTACCGTCTGATCCGGATTGAGTAAAAATTCCTTCACCGGAACATTTAATCGTACCTCCCCACCCCTGGCGGTAATATAGTCTACCAAGGGTTGACAGAGGCGCTCCGTTGGGGAACCATCCAAGAATGCCATTTTCGACCCATTCTTTTCCTGGAGAAAGCGATTCAGCGCCGTCAACACCACCGTTGCCGAAATTTCATCAGGGTTGATAAAATTCAGCGCTTTCGCCATGGCGATAAAGACTTGCTTTTCTACCCGTGGCGGTATAGTTTGACGCTGTAACCACTCGGAGAAGGAATATTGATCCATCTGTTCAACATACTTCTGACCATTAATAATGGCGGGAATCAAACCCAAGCCAAACCGGATCTTCTCCGACCAGGTCAGCATATCGTTATTTCGCAGAATCGCAATAATTCCGTTAATCGGTGCCGGTAAATCCGGGAAATCAAACCGAGAGTAGGTGCCGGGTTTCTCTGGCTGATTGAAAATCATGGTGTGGTCTTTCCACTGTAGCCGATCCTCAATCTCTAGCTCCTTAAAGAGCTGTAGCATATTGGGATAGGCACCAAAGAAGATATGTAACCCGGTTTCATACCAGTCTCCGTCTTCGTCTTGCCAAGCGGCAACTTTTCCGCCGAGAACGTCCCGACGTTCTAAAACAATGGGGGTGTGACCTGCATCCGTGAGATATTTGGCACAGGAAAGTCCAGCTAAACCCGCTCCAGCGATCGCAACTCGCATCTGATAGTAATACTCTTTAGTTAGGTGCTTGTCGGTGTACTCTGGATTTCATTATACTTTGCAATCCGTTACATTTGGTAAAAACTGTCGCCGACTTCATCTGCTTCCCCAGCTCCCCCAGCTCACCCAGCTCACCCAGCTCCCCTATCTCCCCTATCTCCCCCAGCTCCCCTATCTCCCCTATCTCCCCTATCTCCCCCAGCTCCCCCAGCTCCCCCAGCTCCCCCATCTACCTCACCCCCGTTCCCACGGTCATCAATGATGAACAAACCGACTCAGCTAATCTACCCTACCGTCGATCTATTCTTATATGACCTGCGCGAGAGTTTCGGTCACTCTTTACCGGAAATCCATCACTACCGTCAACAATTTTGGCAAAAAATCGATCCCAACTTAGACGATGATAAACTCAACCAATTAGCCGCCCTAGAAAATCCCGCAGCGGATTATGTCCAACTCTTGGTTAAGGGATTTGAATCTCCCTTAGATGGATACTATCGAGCGCTACAACTCGGAGATGCTTACGCCCTGCAAGTCAATTGTTCAGGTGACTATAAAGACCCAGAAACAAAACAACCGAATGATGCGACCCAACGGATTGAAACTTTAAGTAAGCTAAAAAAAATTATTGCCTCTCACATTAATCATCAGGTGGATACCTGGGAACTGCTCCCCACCCAGCAAGGCACAATTGGTCAAACGTGGCTAGTGTCTGTACAGATTGCTGATAGTAATCAAGATCCCAAACAACTGGCTAAAGACTGTTATAAACAGCTCACGCCCAATCCGAAATGGACTCCTGAATTTAGAGAACCAGGACGATTGTTGGGGTCAAGGGTATTTGAATATTGGCATTCGCCCGATAATTGGCAGCAAGACTGGGAGTCGTTTAGTCAAGAAAACTATCATTTGATCATTTGCATGTTTCCTGCTGGTAAAAAAGTTACGGAAATTCGGCAAAATCTGTATGACATTCACTTGGATTTAATCCGCTTATTTAGCTATCGCCATAAAATTGTTTGGGCATACTGGCAAAGTCGTTGTCGTACTCAAGACTTAAAACTTCAATCTTATGAAATTCGACGTTTAGTTGCCAGTGTCCGTACTTTACCCAATCCGATTCCTGCTCAAGGCTTAAATTTAAAAGAACTGCAATCAACCTTAATCCAAACTTTGCCAATTTTATCAGATTATGCCATGAATTTAAATGATTTAGACTATTATATGACCACGATTCAGGGAAATTTGGAAAATTATCAAAAGCGAATTCAAAAGCTGGAACGCGAAACAAGCAGCTATTTAAAGTTTTTGAACCACTTTAGTGAAGTAGCGAATGAAAAATATCTGCAACAAGTTGCCACAGATAGCGCGACATTTCGTCCCGGATTACCATTGATGGAAAATTTAATTCGGACGATTGGTAGTGTGAGTGGTATTGAACAAACCAAAAGCAATCGCACGCTGAATACAACCGTCGCTTTAATTGGTATCGGATTGATTGTCAGCAGTATCGCCGCGACAGTTTTGGTCGAACAACTACCCCCAGCGAAAGAGACGCCATTCTTGTTCACTCCGGTATTTTGGGGAAGTATTAGCACAGGCGTCATCGCTGTAGTGATTGCCTTTATTTTTCTGTTTCGCGATCGCCGTTAGGAAAAATGTTGAGTGTTGACCCTTCACGATCTTTAAGGGAACCTGGTTTGTAGGGGCGGGTTTAGGGACTTTATGCGTGGCTATGGATGGTAATGTTTGTGCAAAACCCGCCCTGACCGAGTTTTAAGATATAAGAAAATATGAGAATGGGGCAACCAATCAGGTAACAAATGACATAAGACAAATGACAAATGACTATTTAGCCAATCAGTGGTTGCAACAGGGAATTGAATACTTTCAGATTGGGCGCTACGGGGAAGCGATCGCGAGTTTTGAAAAGGCTGCCCAATTCCACCCCAATATGCCAGAAATTTGGTTCCATTGGGGGAATACTTGTTTTCATCTAGGATGGTTCGACGCGGCGTTGACGAACTATGAGAAAGCGATTACCTTGAAACCGGATTACTCAGAAGCCTGGTTTAATCAGGGAAATATTCTATTTAAATTAGGACGTCTAGAAGACGCTTTAGCGAGTTATGACCAAGCGACACAATTTAATCCCGATTTGGCAGTGGCTTGGGGAAATCGGGCAAGTACGCTGTATAATTTAGGACAGTATGAAGAAGCGTTAGCCAGTTGTCAACAGGCGACTCACTGCCAACCGGATTATGTGCAAGCTTGGTATATGCAAGGGTTGGTGTTGATGAATGGGGGACGCAAAGAGGAAGCATTAACTAGCTTTGATCAAGCCACAAGCTTAAATCATGACTATCTGGAGGCTTGGAAACATAAAGGCTGGATTCTGTTTAATTTAAACCGTTATACTGAAGCATTAGACAGTTGGCAACAAGCGGTTTCACTACAGCCCAATGATTACGAGGTGTGGTTTCAGCAAGGGAATACATGTTATCGGTTGGAACGGTTAGACGATGCTTTAGCGAGTTATGAAAAAGCCATTACCTTACAACCTGATGCCCCAGAAGCATGGAATAATCGGGGATTGGTTTTGTTTCATTTAACTCGCTATACCGAAGCCGTGACAAGCTGCGAAAAGGCAACTAAACTACAACCCAATTACCCAGAAGCTTGGTTTCATCGCGGTAATGCCTTGTTTAGTTTAGGACGTTTAGAGGATGCGATCGCGTCTTATGACCAAGCGTTGCAGCTTAAACCCGATGATTACGCCACTTGGGGCAATCGGGGTAGTGCGTTATATAGTTTGGGACGGTATCGAGAAGCGGTTTCGAGTTGCCAGAATGCTACCTATTTTAATCCCGACTATGCCGAGGCGTGGTACATGCAGGGATTAGCGCTAATGCAGGGAGAACAACCCAACGCCGCGATCGCTTGTTTGGATAAAGCGACAGCCTTGAAACCTGATTATGCCCAAGCCTGGTTGTATCGGGGTCATTTATTATTTCAATTAGGGCATTTAGCCGACGCGATCGCTAGTTGTCAACAGGCGACGACACTTCAACCCGACTATGTAGAGGCTTGGTCTATTCAAGGTATCGCCTTGATGCAATTACAACGCCCCCACGAGGCGATCGCTTGTTTGGATCGAGTGGTTGAATTGTACCCGGAACACCCGGAGGCTTGGAAACATCGGGGAACGGTTCTGTGTCAGTTGGAACGCTTAGAGGACGCAATTAGCAGTTTTGATCGAGCAATTACCCTCAAGCCAGACTATTTCCAAGCGTGGTATAATAAAGGGTTACTTCTCATGCATTTAGACCGCCCAGACGCCGCCATTACCACCTTTGATAACGCCCTAGAACTTCAACCGAAACTGTATCCTGCTTGGGTCAACCGAGGCAATTTATTATTACAAGAAGGGCGCTGGGACGCTGCGATCGCCAGTTATGATCAAGCCCTAGCCATTCAACCTAATGTTGCCGAAGCCTGGGCAAATCGAGGGATTGCTTTAGAGAAGCTAGGACGTTACCAAGACGCCTTAGACAGTTATGATCAAGCCTTAGTCCTACAATCCGATGATGCCAAAACCTGGAATCATCACGGAGTTACCCTAATCCAGTTAGGACGTTATCAGGACGCCTTAATCAGTTTCAGCAACGCCTTAGATCATCAACCCGATGACCCAGAAACCTGGAATAATCGCGGATTAGCCTTGGATAATTTAGGGCGATATGAAGAAGCAATGGTTTGTTTTGAACAAGCGATTGAATTAAACTCCGATTATGCCCAAGCCTGGAACAATCGCGGGGTAGCCTTACGGAATTTAGGACGAGAAGAGGAAGCGATTCTATCCTTTGATCAGGCATTAGAATTAAACCCAGATTACCCGGAAGCCTGGAATAATCGGGGTTTAGCGTTACGGCATTTAGGACGAGAAGAGGAAGCGAACGCCAGCTTTGAACAAGCAAATATGAAGAATTAGATAAGTTTAGGTTTTAGTGTATAATGGTTCAATCCTCATGTTTTGAGCAAAACGATGAGATTTATTAATCCCAAAACTGATTACGCCTTCAAGAAAATTTTTGGTTCCGCTGACAGCAAAGACATTTTGATTAGTTTTCTCAATGCCTTGATTTATAACGGCAACTCTACTATTGAAGATTTAGAAATTATCAATCCCAACTTGCCCCCGAAAGTTGAGGGGTTAAAAGATACTTACCTTGATGTCAAAGCTCAACTAAAAAACGGCACACTGGTGATCATTGAAATGCAAGTCCTGAATGTGCAATCCTTTGGGAAGAGAGTTTTGTTCAACGCCGCCAAGACCTATGCCTTTCAACTGCAAAAAGGAGAAGGCTACCGAATGCTTAAACCAGTCATTGCTCTAACCTTGACTGATTTTGAGATGTTTCCGGGTCGCCATCCGTTTACATCCCGCTTCGTTTATCGAGAAGTATCCGATGGCTATGTTTATACCGAAAACGATATTGAACTGATTTTTGTTGAATTACCCAAATTTACCAAAGAAATTGAAGAACTAGAAACGATTACTGATAAATGGATTTACTTTATCAAATCCGCGCGATCGCTCGATGAAGTTCCCACAAATATGGACAATATTCCCGAACTCCACCGCGCCTTTGAAATTGCCAATCAAGCCAACCTAACCCGCGAAGAACTAGAAGATTTGGAGCGTCGAGAAATGTTTATTTATGATCAGCAAGGAGCGGTTGCTCTGGGTCGTGAAGAAGGTCGTGAAGAAGGTCGTCAAGAAGGTCGTCAAGAAGGTCGTCAAGAAGGCAAAAAAGAAGAACAACGCGCTATTGCTAAAAAGCTACTCACCCTATTGGATGACGAAGCGATCGCGGCAACAACAGGATTAAGTCGGGAAGCCGTGCGAGAACTGCGCGAGAAAGAGTCCGAGAATTTGTAGAACCAATTAAGAATTCAAAAAATCGGCATCAATTTCAGGTAAAGAAGGATTGATACTAATCCCAGAACCCAGTTCAAATCCGGCTGGGGTAGTTAGCCGAGGACTAATTTGGCAATACCAATGAATTTGGGGTTCTTCAGCTTTATAACGGGCAGCCGTATTAATCACGTAATTATAATCGGGATCACTTAGCTTGTCATACAACCGAGTCAGAACATTTTTGAGAATTAACGCAAAATGTGACTTTTCAATAGCGGAGATACTGCCAAAATCTGCCTCATGTTCCTTTGGCATAATCCAAGTTTCAAAGGGCACATCAGCCGCAAAAGGAATAAACGCTAAGAAGGATTCATTTTCAGCAATCACCCGTCTGCGGTGATGCTGTTCAAACTCTAAAATATCGCAATACACACATCGTTGCCATTGATCGTAATATCGCTGGGCTTCTTGTTCTCGCACTCGAATATTTTGAGGAACCATGCCCGTGACAATCATTTGAGAATGGGGATGACTTAACGATGCACCCGCTTTCATCCCATGATTGCGAAAAATGATTGCCATCATATTCTTGTGGGCTTGCATCAGTGTGACGTAGCGCTTGTGATAGGTCTCAATCACCGTTTCTACGTCCTCGATTGGCATTGTGGCAAGATCTTGATGATGATCAGGACTTTCAATAATCACTTCATGCTGACCATAACCGGGCATCATTAAATAAATCCCCTCCTTCGATCGTTCTCTGTCTTCATCGGGAGTTAAGGCGGGAAACTTATTCAGTACAACCCGCGTTTGCCAGCCTTTGTGGTGTCGGCTGGGCATCTCTAGGAAAATTCTCTCAGCTTTATGTTCATTGCCGGGACAAAAGGGACAATCTCGCGATAGAATCCCTGAAGTTTGTTTGTTGTGACTTTTTTGCTGAAAATCCTGGGGACGCTTACGCCGACTCGGTGCGTAAATGACCCATTCTTTTGTCACCTTGTTGAGTCGGATTTGACCGGATTGCATACTATCTAGCCCCTATAATGTACTTGGATAATCGTTGTCTTATAGTCGTTGATAATCGTTCAGATCGGAATTTTGTCTGATGTTAACTCATCCGTTGCGTCTATCATTTATCATCCAGACATCATTTGTCTGATGTCAACTCATCCGTTGCATCCCTCATTCATCTTTCATTATTCAGACAATGTACATTGGCTTTCTCAACCCCCAAGGCAACTTTGACCCAGAGGATAGGTATATTACAGAACATCCCGACTTTGGCGGTCAACTGGTGTATGTCAAGCAAGTCGCCCTGGCGATCGCGGCGCAGGGACACCGGGTTGATATTCTCACCCGTCAAATCATCGATCCAGAGTGGGAGGGGTTTGCAGAACCCTTTGATGGGTATCCCGGTGTAGAAAATGTCCGGATTGTCCGCTTACCCGCCGGACCCCAGGAATTTTTACGCAAAGAGTTACTTTGGACTCATCTGGTTCGAGATTGGGTACCCAATATTCTGAAATTTTATCAAGACCAAGGGGAAATTCCCGACATCATGACCGCCCACTACGCGGATGGGGGACTGGCGGGTTTATTACTTGAAGCACAAACAGGCGTACCGTTTACGTTTACCGCCCATTCCCTAGGCGCTCAAAAGATGGACAAACTTAAGGTGACGCCAGAAAATTTGGCACAAATGAACGACTATTACTACTTTGGACACCGCCTAGTTGTCGAACGCCTCAGCATGAATCACTCGGCAATTAATATTACGAATACTCGCCAAGAACGCTTCAACCAATATAGTCATCCGGCGTATCGGGGTGCTGTCGATGTCGATAATGATTCTCGCTTTGCGGTAATTTCACCGGGAGTAGACCCAGATATGTTTAGTGCTGAGGTTCGCTCTCCCAACGAAGAAGCAACCTATCAGTTAGTTCAAGATAAATTAGCGCGAGATATTGCTGAGTCGCGGCGGGATTTACCCGTGATTCTGGCATCGAGTCGATTAGACCCCAAAAAGAATCTTTTGGGACTTGTGCAAGCCTTTGCCTACAGTTCCACCTTGCAAGAACGAGCCAATATCGTGCTAATTACGGCGGGATTAGATAATCCGCTAAAAGAGAAGCTAAAGGATGAACAAACAGAACAAAAGGTATTGGCACCAATCCGAGAAGTGGTGAATGACCATAACTTATGGGGCAAAATTAGCGCCTTTTGCGTCCCGGATCAACCCGCCCTAGCCGCAACCTATCGCTTTTTAGCCCAACGCCGCTCCGTATTCGCTCTACCCTCTCTGTTTGAACCCTTTGGTTTAGCCCCTTTAGAAGCCGCCGCCGCCGGATTACCAGTTGTTGTTACCCAGAATGGGGGAATTACAGAAAGCTTACAGACAGATAATCAAGACTATGGGGTTTTGATTGACCCCGATGATCCGGCGGATATGGCGCGGGGATTGGAGCGGTTAATTTGTAATCAACAGGAATGGCAGAGTTTTTCTCAACGTACTCAGCAACTGGTACTGAATCACTATACCTGGGAGAGTACGGCTCAATGCTATTTAAACCGAATTGAGCAGATTTTATTGTCACCTGAAACCCATCGTTGTGTGCCGCGACTCCCGATTCATCCATTCTGGCGGAATCCCCAACCGGAAAACGATGTTTCCTTGGCAGAACTGAGTCAACTCTACTTTGGTCATGATTATCCATCTGTGGGAAAATTTAGTCCTTGACTTAAGTTCAGTTTTATGATAATCACTCATTGTCCCCCATCATCGCTGTCAGGGGTAAAATTGCCGCAATTTGCTCCGTTGACATAGTACCCAAAGAATTTAACGCCACATTAAATAACCGTCCCGGTTTCAAGTCATCTTTGACCAAATTCCACAGGCGTTGCACTTCTTCAGTGTGCAATCGGTCATCTTCCGTCAACGCCAGTAATACCTGACGCCGCAAAAACTTCCCTTCTTCAGATAACAGATATTGCAATCCTAGTTGGGCTGTGGGGAGCAAATCAAAGTTATCATCAGACCGCGCGATCGCAATCATATTCTCTAAGCGTTGCCATTGGAACCTACCATCCTTGAACAACACCTCAATCAACCGCCGTCGCATACCTGGCGATTCACCCTTGAGTAGACGTTTGGCGACGTAAGGATAAGATACTTCAACGATTTTGAACTCTGGATTCAGGGTTAACGCCAACCCTTCCTGAGTCACCAAAGACCGAATAATCAGGGCAAACTTTGCCGGAACACGGAACGGATACTCAAACATTAACTCGGAAAAACTATCCGTAATCGTTTTAAAATTAAAGTCCCGTACACTTTGACCCACCGCGTCTCCCAGCACTCGTTCTATGGCGGGAATAATTGGCGTGATGTCTGTATCTGGAGTTAAAAAGCCGAGGATAACAAACTTTTTCGCTAACTCAGGATAATCCTTATTGATTAAATCAATAACCGCACTGACAATCGTTTCTTTCGTTTCTTCCTCCAACTGATCCATCATGCCAAAGTCAATGTAAGCCATGCGACCATCGGGCATAGCAAACAAGTTACCGGGATGGGGATCAGCGTGGAAAAAGCCGTGTTCTAAGAGTTGACGCAAACCCGCGATGACGCCTGTTTGAATCACTTGGTCAGCATCAAGTCCAGCCGTGCAAAGACTTTTCGTATCGGTTAATTTACACCCATTAATCCACTCTAAGGTTAAGACCCGGTGGTTACTGTGCCTCCAATAAATGGTCGGTACTTTGACACTGGGGTCATCACGAAAGTTACTAGCAAAGAGTTCCGCATGACGACCTTCGTTGACATAATCGATTTCTTCAAACAACTTAATGCCAAATTCATCGACAATTAATGTCAGATCATGACCCAAATTCAGGGGAAGCCATCGGGATAACCACCCGGCTGACTTCCGCATTAAATAGAGATCCAGAGTTAGGTATTTGAGTAGGTTAGGGCGTTGTACTTTAACGGCTACCTCTTCCCCGGTATAGAGATAAGCATGATAGACTTGACCGAGGCTCGCCGCCGCGATTGGATCAGGGGAAATTTGGCGATAGACTTCGCTCACCGAACGATCTAACTCTGACTCGATAATCGCGAAGGCGGTTTTATTGTCAAAGGGTGGGAGTTGGTCTTGTAGCTTAATCAGTTCTTCTAAAAAATCTTTGCGAACTAAGTCCGGGCGCGTGGATAAAGCTTGTCCTACTTTAATAAACGTTGGACCGAGGCGCGTCAGGATATGTCGCAGTTGAGCAGCCCGTTTAAACCTATTCTTTTCAACTTGGTTACGCCACTCGTCCCACTTGAGACCTAGAATAAACTGAACAAAGTTCCAGATAATCCTTAACGCCCGCCAGAGAACCACCCAAGGGCGATAGCGGTATTTAGCTGCGATCTCGTCGGGATCATAGCGCCGTCGGGGTTTAATCTGCTCGGCTTCAAGATAATCAACTTCAATGTATTGCTGACTCACAGCGACTTATAGCCTCTCACGTAACAAACTAGAAAAGTTTATTTATTTTTTTATCGTTTTGTTAAGTATATTCTATGTGATCCTACTTAGTCCAGACCACAACAGCGCTGAGAGGAAGTGGGGAGACTCGATAGGCTGACGGGAAGCAATTCGGCTGAAACCCTTTCCCGATAAAGCTTTCAGTTATCATAGAAACCAGATGCAATAGGCAGAAGACACTATGCTAGTACAAAAGAAGCCACAGACCTATACTCTAGAAGACTATTTCGCGTTAGAGGAACAATCCGAAACCAAACATGAGTACCACAACGGAGAAATTGTACCCATGACTGGCGGCACGACAAATCATAATCGTATTATTATCAATTTAGTGGCTTTTTTAAAGTTTGCCTTCCGGGGTAAACCACTGAGTTTTTTTGCCAGTGATGTTCGTCTATGGCTGCCTGACTACAATTGCTACACCTACCCAGATTTACAGATTATTTCTGGAGATATTCTGTATTATGAGAACCGCAAAGACACTCTAACTAACCCTTCAGTTATTGTGGAAATCCTCTCGAATTCAACCCGCAGTTACGACAAAGGAGATAAATTCAAATATTATCGATCGCTCCCTACGTTTCAAGAATATATCACCATCGATCAGTATGGCTTTGAGGTGGAACACTATGTCAAAACCGATGACGGTAAATGGTTGGTGACTTACCTGGAATCTGAAGACTCTGTGTTATCTTTGAACTCTGTTGACTTTGAAATCTCCTTAAAGGATTTATACGATTGCGTACACTTCGAGGAAGCCGATTAGATGCTAGAATCGCGAATGTTCCAGATCCAGACGTGTGTTATTTTGCCCGCGAACAATTGGATAAATTAAGCCAAAAATAAACAACCGCGATCGCACCCCACCCCAAACGCTACAATAACCCCTCTGCGACCCTCTGCGTTTTCCCTCTGCGTTCCTGGAGCGTTACCCTATAAACATTACCGAATGTAGATCCTGTTTAAACACTATTCCAGACAACGAAACCCTTTTTCATTCTTCAGCTTGCGATCGAAACTAACTGTTTGAGTACAACCCCCTTGATGACCAATCGCTCCGATTAAATAATCCGAAAAGTCAGCGCTACCTTGTTTATACCGCTTTAATGCTTGATAAACAGTAGAACGGTTTTCAAATTCAAAAGCCGAACTATGTAACATTGCCTCTAAGGTATTGATAATTTCATCTTTAGGGAACCCGTAGTTGCCTCCTTTGAGAACCCAAACCAACTCGCAAAGGACAATATTGGCAATAAAGCAGGGCTGGTTTTGTTTGATCAGGGCGACGGCTTGTTGCCACTGCTGTTCGTCATCTTGGGTAAGGTAGCGAACCAGAATGTTTGTATCAAGTCCAATCATTTGCCCCTTCAGAGATGGCGCATTCCATTTCTTCGAGGGTGACTTTCCTGATGCCAGGTCGGTGTAAAAATCCTGATAATTTTTCTACAGAAACATTAAGAGGAATCAGTTTAACGTGACCGTCTTCATCAATAACAAAATCAATTTTACTGCCACTACTCAGTTTAAGGTAGTCCTGAATTTCTTGAGGAATCGTAATTTGTCCGGTATCGGTGACTGTTGTACTGAACATGACTAGGAATTTTGAGTCAGTTAGACTCTTTAATTATAATCCATTTGGATACCTCGGTAACAACCAGAGATTGGTGTTTACTTCTGGAAAGTGATCAGTATACAAACTTGGACGTATTGACAAAATAAAGGACACAGGTCTTTTTCCCTTCGGTTTCTGGGTATAAGATGAATCCATGCAACGCTGATTGGGAAAAATAATTTCTTTTGGAAGTATTGACAAAGGCAGTGGTTTTGTGGGAGACTTACTTCATAATGGGAAAATATGCCCGCCTATAGGGTCGGTTTTCAGCCTGATTCAACACAACTATTGGGTGAAATCATGATTAGGGCTGTTAAGATTATTATTGACCCACTTGCGACTATAGTAGAAAAATACAGATGAGTCGTTGGATAATGTCGGATGGATGCGCTCGTTGTTTGGGGAGTTGCCAATGCGGTTGGGTTCGTGTTTGGGGATGTCCTCAAGGAGTTGGCGAAGGGAACCTTAGAGGATTATACAAAAGATTTCTTCAAAGACCGAATTAAAGCCTTACCGGAACGATTCAACAAAGAACCCCTGGTAAAAGCCGTGGGTAAAGCCCTAAAGGAATTCTTGCAACTGGTACAGGAGGAGTTGGAAACCTGGGGGTTGAGTCAGGAAGAATTAAAACCCTATCAGGGGGCGTTAAAGACATTTATTCACAATAAGGCAGTTAAGCAGGAGTTAAGTCAGGCTTTTGCCGAGGGGTGTCGTTCTCTGGATGGGTATACTTTAGCCCAAACCTGGGAAACCTTGCAATTGCAGCCATTACCAGCGGAATTTGATTGGCAAGCGATTACTCAGCAGTATCTCAGACGAGTGAAAGCAATCTGTCGAGAGTCTGATGAATTGCGAATGATTCTCGATTCCCAGAACCTAGAAGCCATTCGAGACAATACCGACGCGATCGCAGGGATTATCCCAGATTTTAACCTACGCCAGTATCGGGAAAGTTTAAAGGAATTCTATGGTTATCTCAAACTAGAAACCCTAGATCCCGGTAGCTACAAATACCCGATGCGATTATGGCAGGTATTTGTCCCTCAAACCGTGCGGGAAGCCATGCCGCTTTATGATATTCCTAGAGATTATCTGAAACGGTTACAAGAGGCGAATCAGCTAGATGAACAGATTTCCCCGGAAGAATTGGAACAGTATCGGGAAATGTACTATCGACAGCCGATTCGTTCCGTACTCGATATTCTCCATCAACCCAGTTACCCATACCTGGTTATTTTAGGTGATCCAGGTTCCGGGAAATCCACCTTAGCCCAATATGTAGCGCTAGATTGGGCAGAGAAACCGACAAAAACAATTCCTCTGCTGATAGAATTACGGAATTATGCCCGCGATCGCACGTTACCAAAAACCTTCCTGGAGTTTATCCATCAGGGGGCGGCGGCGATTTGTCATCTAAATCAACATCGCTTGGATGAAGTATTAGAAGCCGGAGATGCATTTGTCTTATTTGATGGTTTAGATGAGATATTTGATCCCGTTGCTAGAGATACGCTAATTACTGAGATTATCCGCTTTACGAATCAGTATCCCCAAGTTCGAGTAATGGTAACCTCTCGGATTATTGGCTATAAAGCCCAACGGTTACGGGATGCTCAGTTTCGTCATTTTACCTTACAAGACTTTGAAGCCGAGCAAATACAGGCATTTGTACAGAAATGGCATGATTTAGCCTTTGGCAATCAACCCGATAAACCCCGACTGCAAAACCGTTTACAACGGGCAATTAATGAGTCACCCGCGATTCGGGAATTAGCCGGAAATCCGTTATTATTAACCATGATGGCAATCTTAAATCGCAACCGAGAATTGCCACGAGAAAGGGCAGAACTTTACGATGAAGCGTCGCGGGTTCTTCTCCATGAATGGGATATTGAAAAAGGATTACCCCCCGATGAAAAACTGTCCCCAGACACGATTACTCGGAAAGAAAAACAGGCAATGTTGCGGCGGGTGGCGTATCAGATGCAAGCCGCACCCCAAGGGTTAGCCGGGAATTTGATTACTGCGGATGAGTTGGAACGGATTTTGGCGGGATATTTAGAGACACTACAAGACGTGGAAAAACCGCGAACCGTTTCTCGGTTAATTATTAAGCAATTACGGGAACGAAATTTTATCTTATGTTTCTCTGGTGCCGATTGTTATTCCTTTGTCCATCGCACGTTTCTAGAATTTTTCTGTGCGTGGGAGTTTGTCTGGCAATTTAAAGAGAAACAATCGCTTTCGATAGAGGAACTTAAGACAGAAATATTTGGCAAGCATTGGCAGGATGAAAGTTGGCATGAGGTACTGCGGTTAATTGCGGCGATGATTGATGAGCAGTTTGTTGGGGAAATCATTGATTATTTAATCAGGCAGAATGGGAAACTAGCTAAGTTTAGGAACTTATTTTTAGCGGCTAAATGTCTGACAGAAGTCAGGAGTCGTTCCCAGATTAGTGAAACTGCTACTCGACTCCTGAATCTGCTCAAAAAATTAAGCCAGTGGGGAGATTACAAACAACTTAATCAAAAACAATTTAGCTTAATCACTGACATTAGGATTCAAGCCGTAGCAACAATTGCATCAACCTGGAAAGAGGACAGCAAAACTTTACATTGGTTGGTATCTCGTCTGGCTCAAAATGATGTTCTTTCAGTACGCCAAGTCATTCTACAGGAAATCATTAAGGGGTGGAAAGAGCATCCTAATACATTTCGACTTTTAAGACATTGCGCTCAGTCTCATAATAATTCGGATGTGCGACTGGCTATCTTAAAGGAGATCGTTAAGGGCTGGAAAGAGCATCCTGCTACCTTACCTTGGCTTAAATATTGCGTCTATTCCGATAAATCTTCCAGGGTGAGAGAGATAGTGTTGAAAGAGTTAGTTCAAAATTGGCATTTATCTGAATTAGCTCGTGGGGGTACGGATAATTTTGATCCTTTAACTTTTCTCAAAGCATTTTCTCAGTCTCATGGTGATGCAATCGTGCGAAAACTAGCTCTACAAAAGTTATTACATGATTATAAAAATGACTTAAATACCTCAATCTTTCTCAAAACCTGCGCTCGTTCGGATGGTGATGCAACTGTGCGAAAATTCGCTCTACAAGAGTTGGCTCGTGGTTGGAAGAATAACCTTGATACCTCAACATTTCTCAAAGCCTGCGCTCGTTCGGATGGTGATGCAACTGTGCGAAAATTCGCTCTACAACAGTTGGCTCATGGTTGGAAGGATGATCCTGAAACTTTAACTTTTCTTAAGTCATGCGCCCAGTCAGATAGCGATACATTAATAAAACAAACGGCTCTACAAGAATTAGCATTTCACTGGAAAAAATACCCAGATATTAATATTTTTATTCTCAAAATAAAAGCTGAGTCAGATTGCGATGCAATCGTGCGAAAAGCGGCAATACAAGAGTTGGCTCGTGGCAGTCATGACAATCCTGATATTTTAACTTTTTTAAAATCTCGCGCTCAGTCAGATGAGGATATAATAGTGCGACAAACCGCAATACAAGAGTTAGCTCGTGGCGGAAAAAATGATTCTAACGTGTTAAATTTTGTTAAGGAATACGCTTTATCAGATACTGATAAAAATATGCGAGAAATTGCTCTAAAAGAATTAGATATTGGCTGGGGAAATGACCCAAATATCAGGGTTTTCATCATAAAAAGAAAGGCTGAAGTAGATTTCAAGATAAAGGCTGAAGCAGATCTCAAGATAAAGGCTCAGTCAGATAGGGATGCAATAGTGAGAAAAACGGCAATACAAGAGTTAGCTCGTGGCGGGAATGGCAACCCTGAAATTCTAACTTTTTTAAAGTCTTGCGCTCAGTCAGACAGCGATGCAACAGTGAGGAAAACGGCAATACAAGAGTTAGCTCGTGGCGGGAATGGCAACCCTGAAATTCTAACTTTTTTAAAGTCTTGCGCTCAGTCAGACAGCGATGCAACAGTGAGGAAAACGGCAATAAAAGAGTTAGCAACTAGCCAAGAAAACAACAATGATATATTGAATTTTTTGTGTCGCTGTGCTGTTAAAGATACCTTTGATATTTATTGTGAAGACTTGTGGTTAGATAACCCTCGGAAAACTGCACTTGAGATCATTGTAAAACAATATCCTCACCATCCTCAAACTCTCAAACTATTACGAAACCGGATAGCGAATGATCCAGATCCCAACGTGCAACGCTTTGCCCGCGAACAATTGGACAAATTACGCCAAAAACAAACAAACGCGCACGCACCCTAAACGCCAAAATAACCCCTCTGCGAACCTCTGCGCTACCCTCTGCGTTCCTCTGCGTTACCCTATAAACATTACCGAATTCACCCCTAACTCTCAAACAATGCTCATCTCAACAACTCCCTCAATTCACCCCCAACCCATCTCCCTAGACGACTGGATGGAAAATCCCCCCATTGGTACAGAATGGATCAATGGAGAATTAATCGAGACCAATGGCATGACACTCAAACATAGTGAAATTCAAGGTAACTTATACTTTTACTGGAGAACCCATAAAGACTCCAGTGAACTAGGTGGAAAAGTCTACACAGAAGCACCTTGTCGCACCAATAAACAAGGGCGTTGTCCTGATGTCGCCTATCTTCCCCCAGAACTCGTTACCCAATATGGTGATGCAAAAGTCCTCCCCCGAAGTTTTCCCCTGAGTGCAGAAATCGTTTCCCCCACGGATTTAGCTGAAGATGTGATTATCAAAGCCCAAGAATACTTACAATCGGGGGGTGAGGAAGTTTGGTTAGTCTTTCCAGAAAGCCGTTGGATTATTATCGCCACTCACAATCAGAGATTGGTGTTTACTTCTGGGGAAATGGTGAGTACACAAACTGTTTTATCTGGTTTCTGTATAACTGTTGATGAACTATTAGCCTAGAATAGCTCAAATAATTTCTATTTCAGTATTGACAAATGCCATGGTTTTGTGGGAGACTTACTTCATAATGGGAAAATGTGCCCGCCTATAGGGTCGATTTTCATCTCGATTCAACACAACTATTGAGTGAAGTCACGAGTTTAAGCTGGTCTCATCAATAAGAGTGTGAATTGTCCTAACCTTGAACAACATCTCTCAATCAGTTAAAGCGTCAAAACCTGTCAAAAATGTGGATGCGATACGTTCTCTTCGGAACAGGCTCCGCCAACGCGCTTTGATCAACAATTCCCAGTTATAGTAGTAGACACATCGATTAGGACTTTCGGCACCATTGTAGAGACGCGCCATGGCGCGTCTCTACATAAATGATGTGTCCTAACCGCTATGGCGGTTGCTATATCATCTCATTCAGGTGATTTCCAGCGTTCAATTATCCCGATGCAGCGATAAGATGAGAGGGCGCACGTCTATGCGCCCCTACAGTTAACCCATGACAAATCAAGACGATTTCGCTTCCAGGCTTTCTAGGCGGCTTTTGAGTTCCTGATTCTCTTGCTTAATCTGGTCAAGTTCTTCGCGAAGCTGTTTAATCGCTTTGTCTGAACCCACTCGCTTCTGCACCGTTTGAATCGCTTCTTCCGCCCGCCGACGCACACGCCCATCCGGTGTTTGATCACAGAGCGATCGCAAAACCCCAATCGCTTTGACAGTCTCCATTTGGGCTAAGGCGGAAACCACAGCCACTTGAGTCAGGAAGAATGATTCCCCAGATAACTCCTCTAACGCCTCCACTATCTCCTCTAGCTTATTCGGGGTTTGACCTGTGGAGATGGTGCCTAATGCGCGAATTGACGCCAATCGCAAGGGTTGAGGAACACCGGGCTTGGTATACTCCATAATTACATCTAACGCCTGGGGTGAAGACTTCATCTGACTCAATCCCGCGATCGCACCCGATCGCACCACTTCATTCCAACCTGCACGTTGATTGAGAATGGTAGTTAATAATTGTAGCACCTCATCTGCTTTATCTTTCATACTCCCAGACGCCAGTTTACCCAGCACTTTCGCCGCCGATGCTTCTACGTAATAACTCGCATCTCCCCCTTCTAACAGATGGTTTAAGGCTTGATAACTTTCAACCGTTTTCACCTTACTCAAGGCTTCAACCACCGATCGCCGCACCCGCGCATCTTTATCCTGCAATCCAGCAACTAAAGCAACAGAGGCTTGATCCAGTTTGACTTTTGCTAATTGTTTAGCCACTTCAACGCGCACCCCCCAGAAGGGATCATCCGTCAAGGCTTCTGCTAACGCCTGAACCACTTCTAATCCCCCCTTCTTCACTAACGCTTGGGCGGCGTAAATCCGGGAAACGGGGTCAGGGTCATGCTTTAGCTGGGCTTTCAGTTCAGCTAAAGGATACTCCAGCGTCACTGTTTTTAAGTAATTGTTCCCTGCATCAAAACTAATAAACTGGGGCTTTTTCTCCAAGGGGAAATAGAAACTCTGTTCCCGTTCATGGATGCGAACCTTAAACGTTTTCAGTGGGGAATCAGCATCAGTGTAACCAAAGGCGATGGGAATTTTTAGGTCAAATCGCTCATTCTTGCTACCATTTTGACTCTCTTTTACTTGAGTTTGGACAACCGTAACTTTCGCCAACTGGCTATCTCCATCCCAGGTGTAGCTAACTTTATAGTCGGGATGACCGCCTCGGAAGACATATTGATCAAACAGAAATAGAAGATTTCGACCCGTAGCTTTTTCAATTGCCCGTAATAGGTCAACAGTTTCTACGGTATTATGAGCATTATCTTGGACAAAGGTTTGAATGGTTTTCCAGAATAACTCATCCCCCAATTCTGCCCGGATTATATGATAAACACAAGCCCCTTTTTCATAAAGGTGGCGGTCATACAATTCAATGGCTTCTCGATAAATATGGGTAACAATGGGGCGGCGATAGCGGGAGGTGTCTTCGTGTATGTAGGTGCGGGCTTCATTAAGTAGGTAATACGCCGCATCATCTTTACCATACTCCTGTTCAGTCCACAAAACCTCCGTATAAGACGCCATTCCTTCCTTAATCCAAGCATGGGACCAATGCTTGATCACCACCAAGTCGCCAAACCATTGGTGTGCTAATTCGTGGGCGACTAAGCTTTCGGTACGCATCCCATCAAGCGCCGCCCGTTCATCGAGTAAACAGCGATCAGTGAGTAGGGTGGTGGAGGTGTTTTCCATCCCCCCAAAGATAAAATCATCAACACAAACTTGGGCGTATTTGGGATAAGGATAGGGATAGCCAAAGACATGACTATAGAATTCCATCATCTGGGGCGTTTTTCCCATACTGCGCCGCGCATCATCTTCTCGCCCTTTTTCTACATAATAGGTAACAGGTTTTCCTTGCCATTCATCGCGAATTTCGGCAAAGTCACCTACCGCCAAGGTCATTAAATAGGTAGGATGAACGTGGTTTTGTAACCAGTGATAAGTTGTGCGATCGCCCTCTTCTTGAGTACCGATTAGTTCCCCATTGGAGATCGCGATCAGCGGTTTAGGAACCGTGACACGCAGTTCAGAACTCGCTAATTGACCGGGATAATCGAAACAGGGGAACCAGAAGCGGGAGTCTTCATCTTCTCCCTGTGTCCACACCTGGGTGGGTTTATTGGGATAATCTTGGCTGGGGGTAATGAAATAGATACCCCGTTGCGGCTTCTCCACATGATACGCGATCGCGATTTTTACCTCTTTCCCCGCCTCAGTGGGGTTGCGAAGCTGGATCTGTAGTTGTTCTCCGTCACAGTCAAAGGGTTGGGATTCACCATCAATCTGCACCGATTCAATCGTCAGGTTCACTGCATCCAGGACAAACTGACGGATATCATTCCGCACTGGCGTTAGGGTAATGGTACAATTCCCTTCTAAGCGCTGCTTGGGGATATCCAAGACCAAATCCAGGAAAATATGATTCACTTGTCCCGGGCGATCGGGGTTGTAGTGGGGTCTAGCACCGGGTAATTCAAAGGACTTGTGACCGTTTTGATCCGAATCAAAATAAGACTGTGCCATGTGTGAATTTGTCAAACGTTAACAGAACAACTACAGGTATCTCTTCCTTCCAGGTTAGCTTGTCTCCCCGACTCCCAGTCAATGGGAAACCAGCGTTTTAACTTAGAACTCTCTTAACCTTAAACAATCACGGCTCAAAAAATTATTGTATGTAGGGTGGGTTAGGCGGTGTTTCCACCAGGACAATAACTATTTAATGAATGAATTATCCGCCGTAACCCACCAATATTAAGGCTGTAGCGTCTATCTGAACCGCTTGCCAAATTATTTCCACATCTGTATTAAAATAATCATGAATCAGTTTATCCCGCATTCCAGCAATATCTCTCCAAGGAATATCAGGATATTGATTTCTCACTGAATCAGGTACTCGCTTCACCGCTTCACCAATAATTTCCATCGCTCTTGAAACCGCAAAAACCTTCTCCAAATTTTGTGAGAAAGCTTCAAACTCAATACCTGCGGTAAACTGTTCAATAGCAGCAACAGCATCCAAAATATCCTGTAAATAGTCCTCCACTTGCCGTTTGGTCACAGGTAAACAACCTCCGCCAAAACCCGCTCTCCAATTCGAGGCTTCAAGCCTCCCTTATGCACCAGATCAACCTTAACTCCTAGGTTGTCAGTAAGATAATTCTCCAAATTGATGAACTTTAACAAACTAGGTGTCTGGGAAAACTCCACCAGCACATCAACATCGCTCGTTTCAGTCTGTTCTTTTCTCACGTAGGAACCAAAAATACCGATTTCCCTAACCTGATAACGTTCCTGCAACACTGACTTATTTTGCCCAAGCCATTGCTTGATTTCCTCTAGAGTTTTCATCATCCCAATCTTACCTTGAGTCAGTACGGTGTTAATCTAGCTTACACCAATCCAGATGAGAACTTGAATAGTGGGTGTTCTGGGCGAAAATATAGCAATAGACACATCGATTAGGACGTTCGGCACCATTGTAGAGACGTTGCATGCAACGTCTCTACATAAATGATGGGTTAATACGTTCCCCTTTTAAGCGGACACAATGTAATCCGAATCAATCGCACTCACTTTATTCTCATCCACTAATGCTTGATAAACCATAGCCGCCACCTCACCACGGGTAGCCGCTTTGGTTGGATTAAGTTTTTTGACATCGGGGTGATTCACCACAATTTGTTTTTTCGTTGCTGTGACTACTTCCTCCTTACCATAGTCAGGAATATCATCGCTATCCTCGTAAACATTTAAGGCATTATCATCAGATTCTGATAATCCTAATCCATTCACCAAAGACACCAGAACCTGAACCCGTTCAACATTATCTCCCTGGCGGAACATATCACCGGGATAACCAGACAGAAATTCGCCGCGATAGGCTGTTTGAATCGCATCCTTTGCCCAAGACTTATCGCTAACATCGAGGAAGTTTTTGGCTTCCCGTTTGGGTTCAGGGTCAAAGGCTTTAACCAATAATGCCGCATATTGGGCGCGGGTCATTTTTTCATTGGGTTTAAATGTACCATCGCCAAAACCGCTAATTAAGCCTTTGGCGAGTAATCCTTCAATAAACAGTTTTGCCCAGTGGTTTTGGATATCGGCGAAGGTTTTGGGTTTGTCATCATCGGAAATAGCGCTAACAATATAGTCTGAGTTAACTTCACTCACCTGATTCGCATCAACCAGCGCCTGATATACCATAGCGGCTACCTCAGCCCGGGTAGCATCTTTGGTCGGATCAAGTTGTTTGGTATCCGGATAACTCACCACAATTTCTTTCTTCGTTGCCGTGTTGACTTCATCTTTGGCATAATCCGGAATAGCGTCGCGATCGCTATAGGTATTAAACACGGTTCCATCACTTGCCGATAACCCCAATCCATTCACTAAAGACACAATCACTTGCGCCCGTTGCACATTATCATTGGGTTTAAAGATATTGTTAGGAAAACCCGATAGGAATTCGCCGCGATAAGCCTGTTGAATCACATCCTTTGCCCAGAAATCATCAGCAACATCGGTGAAATTTATCCCATCCCGTTTCGTCGAGGGGTTGAAGGCTTTCACTAATAACGCCGTATATTGAGCGCGGGTCATTTTTTCATCGGGCTTAAATGTACCATCTTTAAAGCCGCTAATTAATCCTTTGTCGAGTAATCCTTGAATAAAGGGTTTTGCCCAGTGGTTTTGAATATCGGAAAAGCTATCCGGTGCTTGACCTCCATCATCACCGTCATCACCATTTCCACCGCCACCATCGCTGATACTGCCTTCAATTTGAATTAATCCACTCACTTGATTACTCGTCAACTGATTTCCCCAAGACAGCAGCGTATTTTTGCTGGAGTTGAGAATCGCAAATTTGCCATTGTTGCGAAAAATATTATTACCCAGATCCTCTTTGCTTTTGCCTAAATCAGGCTCGGCATTACCTGTCACAGCAATACCGTATTCTTCATTATCTTCAATGGTGTTATTTCGCAGGATAGGTTTAGAATCGACAGAAATTCCCACGCCGAATCGGTTTTCGGTAATGAGATTATCGACAACTCGCGGCGTCGCCTCACCATCAATACTAATCCCATAACCTGCTCCTTTACAGGTATTATCTTTAATTTCTCCTTGAGCCTTTTTGGTAAAGGAGATGCCATTGCCACCGTTATCAATAAAGTCATTATTAACAAGGTTAGGTTTAGCGGTTCCGGTAGCTAAAACCCCTTCGCGATCGCATTGAGTAAAGGTACAGTTTGTTATAGTCGGATCAGTCGATTCAATCCAAATCCCTGTGCCGCGTGTGGCTTTATTCGTCACCGTGACACCGCGCACTTCGGTTGTATCTTCCAGTAAAAGGGTTATATTTTGTTTAGCCAGTGTGGGGCTAATATACTCGCCATTCCCTTCAATTACAATACCATCGCCTTTATTCTGTTCATTGCCTACCAGTTTGACCCCAGATGGGACTTGCAGTGGGAAAATCTCGCCACTCGTCGCATTATAGGTTCCCGCCGCCAGTTGGATAGTTGTATCGGCTTGGGCTTGTTGCAGGGCTTTGGACAAGGTTTTAAAGGGAGCAGATTGATCACCCGCCGCGCTATCGTTTCCGGTAGCGGGATTAACGTAAAGAGTTTGAGCCATAATGTAATCTATCTATCGAAACAATAATTGGAGTATTGACTTGAGATAATGGTGAATGTTTCCCAGCATAGGCTCGACTTGTAGCCAAAATCATCCTTCATTAGGATGAAATCTAGCTACTCCCGGTTCCTGAAAATGACATACTTTTAACCTTCAAATCACCTTCTCAACTTAAGTTGAGAGACGTGCGGGTTAAGTGGTTTCTGCCAAACCGGAGTCAGCTTGCTGATGGGACGGTTTGTTAGTCGTGGCTGATTTACAATCGGCTGTGCTGGTTTGGGATCAGGATATAGAGGGATGTGCGATCGCGGTTAAAGGATTCTTGGCGATGATTTGATCGGCTCGCATCCCTGACTACGATCACGGCGCTAGAATGAATATAGCTCGACCTCCCGGAAAACAATGGCTTTAGAACCCTGTAAGGTGTGTGGTTCCCTAACTAGCACGAATGATGAAATTTGCATGATTTGTGGCTATCCGGCGAAAGGACACCCGAAGACGATTTGGTTAAAGTGGATTGCGCTGATTCTGGCGCTGGCTATTGGTTTACCTTTAATTATCGCTACATTTCAAAATCTCGTGAGTTCAGAGACGCCGATTCAATCCGTACCCTCTGAAAGTAAGTAATACCGAGTTGCGCTCAAACATAGTAGATAGGAAAAGCTGGGGAAGCTGGGGAAGCTGGGGAAGCACCATTGTAGAGACGCGCCATGGCGCGTCTCTACATAAATGATGTGTCCTAACCGCTATGGCGGTTGCTATAACTCAAAACTCTACCTTACCTATTGCCTATTGCCTATTGCCTATTGCCTATTGCCTATTGCCTATTCCCTATTCCCTATTCCCTGGCGCGTAGCGCTATATCTGCATCTCGATGAGAAGCCGATGAGTTCTCAAAGTTTTCAGTCATAAACTCCGATAACCACCCGTTTGAATGAGGATGTTGAGTCAAATCGATTATCCTCTAGATTCTAATGCACATCTGTGAATGTCCCTACACAAAGCCACTACTCTCTCTATTCTCCGATTACAACAAAAACATAGACAGGATGTATTCGGCTATTGATTCCCGGAACGCGATCGCGAAACGGTTCATCTGAGAGAAGGAGACTAATAATGCATTATCAAAAATACACTGATGAATCCCCAACCCGCTTATCGCGTCTCCAGGTGTTCAATAGTACATACGCTCTAGATGAAAAGCAACTGGATGGAAATCTGCAAGATGTATCACTGACTAACCCGGAATCGATTCCTTTCGTTGAGTTTATTCCCGCGACATCGAAATCGCCGCAGCGATTCGTCGGAATTGTGGGTGTGGTGATTCTCTTGGCGGTATTGGGGATAAGTGGCGCGATCGCGTTACCAAAATTTCTGCGGGTGAGTACATCCCTCGGTGATGCCAATTCTACTACAGGATTTAACTGGCATTCCCCAGACATTGATATCCAGGATGTCAACTGACGATTATCCCTTGCTTACATGAATCAGACGGTAGTCGGGATGAAGGACAATGAATGAACATCATTATTATATTGGTTTACTGCTGATCTTGCTGGTATTCGGGTTTGAACTCCTAGTTCAGTCAGCCGATATAAACAGCGAACAACGAGTGCGATCGCGTGCGTCTCGTCAGGAAGATAGTTTGTTAGTCAGTCGTTGAGATGGAATGGGATGAATCAGCGTTATTACCGGAGTTTAGGATTAAGTTTATTCCTCTTTTGTGTGGGAGTTCTGCTATGGACAGGTTTTCAGCTAACTTTCGGTATTGAATCTAAATCCGTCGCGATTCCGATCAACGCTAAACAGAATTTAATCACTCGCATTTATACGCCTAAAACGACACCGAAACCCCAACCCGTGATGATTTTATGTCATGGGGTGAATGCGAGTAAAGAAAGCATGACGCCTTTAGCGATAGAGTTAGCCAGACATGGAATTGCAGCCATTGCTTTTGACTTTGGCGGCTATGGAGAATCCTATTCTTTGGGGATGCAAAATAAATCGATTAATAGCCTAGAAACCAGTACCGTTGCTGATGCGAAAGCCGTCTTAGAGTTTGTGCGATCGCGAAGCGTGTCCGAGGATGTATCGCATTCCTCCCAGTTTGATTCTAAACGTATTGGCATTGCAGGTCATTCCATGGGGGGAACCACTGCATTAAAATTAGCTGAACTTGAGTCTCAAATACAAGCCACAGTTGTCCTGAGTATCAGTGGATTTGCCACGCCCACCATTCCCAAGAATCTCTTTCTGGGTGTTGGCTTATACGAACAACTGAATCCGCCGTCAGAGTTGCGCCAAATGTGGCAAACGGTTTGTCCGGATGGGATTTGTAATAATTTTGAGAACGGAACCGCGCGTCGGTTAGTTATCTCTGATACCACGGATCATTTTACTGCACCTTACGACCCAAAGTTAATCCGTCAAGTGATTCACTGGACACAACAGGCTTTTGATCTGCCGCTTCAAGAGAAACCTTTAATTGTTCCCTGGTTTATTGTTGGCGGAATTGGTACAGTTAGCGGCAGTATTGTCGGAAGTGTTTGGCTAGTTCTGCGTTGGCAGAATTCAAAGCCTCTCTCCTTGCAGGAGAGAGGTTTGGAGAGAGGTTTCTCCAAATCCCCAAAAGTAAGAATTCGATACAGTGTAACTGGAGTTTGGGGGATTGTTATCCTAATATGCTGGATAGCCGGAACGAGTAATCTTTTCGTATTATGTAGCCTCCTGCAATTGGTGAGTAATTATGGTTTGCGTCATCCCGGAAAGATTAACCAAGCGGTACGAATTACCGGATTGTATTTCGGTTTAGGGTTAGCTGCTTTCTGCTTATCGGGTTTACTCCGGGGTGCGGTTGAATTGTGGCATCATCCCTTATCATGGCTCAAACTCCCCCAATTTTTACTACAATGGATTATCTTTATTTTTTATAACTATGGCATCGCCATGAAAGTGGCTGTTTTAGATGCGTACACGTTTAAGTTACAACCGAGTTGGTTCTTTCTCCTCATCATCGGATGTGAGTTAATCCAACCGGGTATTATTTTAACCGGGGTGGAAAAAGTCGGGGTTTGGCTGGTTCAATGGTTACGTCGTCCGCTAACTGTAACCGGATTGGGTAAAGTGTCTGGAAAAGAGGCGGGATTAATCGGAATATTGGTGGTGTTACTCATCGTTTTATTACATCAGCGCCGTGGGGATATTAGTCAAGTTGCCAGTCAGGGAATCGCCGCGCTGGAAGTGTTTGGACTATTGCTAGTGTTACCGATTGGGGTAGGGATTGGAATTGTGCGATCGCGTTGGTTTCAGCGTCTGGAAAATCGGTTAACTTAAAACGAATGCCACTGACTTTAGAGTTTGTAGTAAGCGCTTTAGCGCTTCTGGCACTAAAGTGCCTACTACTTACTTAATCTTAACCCCTCTCCCCCAGCCCCTCTCCCACCCAGGGGAGAGGGGAGAATACAGGGGAATTTAGGTTATGTATTTTCCGTAAATAATAGAGAATAGCAAGATTATTTTTAGTTCTATTTTATCTTGACAAAAGAAGAGGAAATTGATGCACTATCCGGTTCCCCTTCTCGCCATGAAACCCAAGCTATTGCATCCTTTGTTCTCCATCTGTTTACTTAATCTTAACCCCTCTCCCCCAGCCCCTCTCCCACCCAGGGGAGAGGGGAGAATACAGGGGAATTTAGGTCATGTATTATCAATGAATAATAGAGAATAGCAAGGCTATTCTTAGTTCTATTTTATCTTGATAGGAGAAGAAGAAATTGATGCCCTGTCCGGTTCCCCTTCTCCCCCTGAAACCCAAGCTCTTGCATCCTTTGTTCTCCATCCGTTTACTTGACTTCACCCCTCTCCCCCAGCCCCTCTCCCACCCAGGGGAGAGGGGAGAATACAGGGGAATTTAGGTTATGTATTTTCCGTAAATAATAGAGAATAGCAAGGCTATTTTGAGTTCTATTTTATCTTGATAAAAGAAGAAGAAATTGATGCACTATCCGGTTCCCCTTCTCCCCATGAAACCCAAGCTATTGTATCCTTTGTCCTCCATCCGTTTACTTAATCTTAACCCCTCTCCCCCAGCCCCTCTCCCACCCAGGGGAGAGGGGAGAATACAGGGGGATTTAGGTTATGTATTTTCCGTAAATAATAGAGAATAGCAAGGCTATTCTTAGTTCTATTTTATCTTGATAGGAGAAGAAGAAATTGATGCACTATCCGGTTCCCCTTCTCCCCTGGGTGGGAGAAGGGGTTAGGGGATGAGGGGGGAAATGCCAAGGAGTAGATAGACACAGTAGGGGAGAATAAAAGTGACTTTAGGTTATGTATTTTCCGTAAATAATAGAGAATAGCAAGGTTATTTTTAGTTTCATTTTATCTTAACAAAAGAGGGATAAATTGATGCACTATCCGGTTCCCCTTCTCCCCTGGGTGGGAGAAGGGGTTAGGGGATGAGGGGGAAAATGCCAAGGAGTAGATAGACACAGCAGGGAATAATAAAGGTGACTTTAGGTTGTGTATTTTCCGTGAATAATAGAGAATAGCAAGGCTATTCTTAGTTCTATTTTATCTTGACAAAAGAAGAGGAAATTGATGCACTATCCGGTTCCCCCTTCTCCCCATGAAACCCAAGCTATTGTATCCTTTGTCTTCCATCCGTATACTTAATCTTAACCCCTCTCCCCCAGCCCCTCTCCCACAAGGGGAGAGGGGAGAATACAGGGGAATTTAGGTTATGTATTTTCCGTAAATAATAGAGAATAGTAAGGTTATTTTTAGTTCTATTTTATCTTGACAAAAGAAGAAAAAATTGATGCCCTATCCGGTTCCCCTTCTCCCCTGGGTGGGAGAAGGGGTTAGGGGATGAGGGGGGAAATGCCAAGAAGTAGATAGACACAGTAGGGGAGAATAAAAGTGACTTTAGGTCATGTATTTTCAATTAATAACAGAGCAAATCAAGATTATTTTTAGTTCTATTTTATCTTGACAAAAGAAGAATAAATCGATGCACTATCCGGTTCCCCTTCTCCCCATGAAACCCAAGCTCTTGCATCCTTTGTTATCCATCCGTTTACTTAATCTTAACCCCTCTCCCCCAGCCCCTCTCCCACAAGGGGAGAGGGGAGAATACAGGGGAATTTAGGTTATGTATTTTCAGTGAATAATAGAGAATAGCAAGGTTATTTTTAGTTCTATTTTATCTTAATAAAAGAGGGATAAATTGATGCACTATCCGGTTCCCCTTCTCCCCTGGGTGGGAGAAGGGGTTAGGGGATGAGGGGGAAAATGCCAAGAAGTACACAGACACCCCCTTAACTTGACACCAATGGGGGATGAGGGTGTCCAAACTCCCCGCGAATTCGACTCAAAACCTCTGGCAAATTCCTCTCCACCTCCTCACTACTAACTCTGACAAATCGTAACCCTAAAGACTCCAAAAGTTGCTGTCGTTGCTCATCCAAATCTTTCTGAGACTCATGAATTCCACCATCAACCTCGACAATCAACTGCTCAGATGCACAGAAAAAATCAACGATAAATCGCCCGATGGGTTGCTGACGCCGAAACTTTCGCCCCTCTAGCTGCTTTTTCCTTAAGGCTTGCCATAAAATTGCCTCACTCGGCGTTGGTTTCTTGCGAAACTGACGGGCAATTTCTATCATCTTCTGTTCTAATTGTCTCGGAACTTCCCATCGCTCTACATTTTCAGTTCTTTTCACAGCGTTACCTCTCAAGAGTGAATTGTGTAGGGGCGGGTTTTACTACTATCTTCTCGGTGACACCCCGATGTAACTAAACCCGCCCCGACTCAGGTTTCTCTCTCCGAGAAGGCTTCACCTACATTCCTCAACCCAACCTACAAAGTTTGCTCGGTTTCTGGAGAGCTAATCGGTACTTTGCCCTCAAGGATTGTTCCCTTAAGATTCGCCTCAAAAAGATTCGCCCATTCAAGAGTCGCCCCTTCAAAATTCGCCCCTTCAAAATTCGCCTCAAAAAGATTCGCCCTTTTAAGATTCGCCCTTTTAAGATTCGCCCTTTTAAGATTCGCCCCTTTAAGATGCGCTCCTTCAAGATTCGCCCCTTCAAAATTCGCATCAAAAAGATTCGCCTCAAAAAGATTCGCCCTTTTAAGATTCGCCCATTCAAGATTCGCCTCAAAAAGAGTCGCCCTTTTAAGATTCGCCCCTTCAAAATTCGCCTCTTCAAGATTCGCCTCTTCAAGATTCGCCCCTTTAAGATTCGCCTCTTCAAGATTCGCCCCTTCAAGATTCGCCCTTTTAAGATTCGCCCGTTCAAGATTCGCCCCTTCAAAATTCGCCTCAAAAAGATTCGCCTCAAAAAGATTCGCCTCAAAAAGATTCGCCCTTTTAAGATTCGCCTCTTCAAGATTCGCCCCTTCAAAATTCGCCCCTTCAAAATTCGCCCAGTAGAAATCTTTGAAGACAAGCACGCAACCTCGCAAGTCTAAAAAGCTTAAACAACTTAAGCAAAACACATCTTTATCAATTCGTTGTCCATGCAGCCGAGAAATCCAATTACCAAAAGCATCCTCAGAATGCCATTTAATCTCCGACAATTTCTCAGTCAAACGCGCACAACTATTAAGAACCGCTAACAAAGCTTCCTCCGCATTCCGTGCTTGTCGGTTTTCTTCCTGAAAATTAGGACGAGGTTCTAGCCTCTCCATAGGCATTCCGTGCTTCAACATGAAACTAATCAGATCACACAGAGTATCCTGCCACTTTGCCACATCCTCTGGCTTCTTTTGATAATGCAGCCGCATTTCATCTAAAACAAACTGAAACAAATACTCATCCATTGCTGTAGAACCACAGACTAACGCCCAGCGATGTAACGCTCGACGTTCATCCCAATCTTCATAAGGATCATCATCGCGGGCTTCTAATTTGCAGTGAATATACCGCACTTCCTGGACAATGCGTCTGGCGGTTAAATATTCGCCAAAACTTTTGTGGGTAAATTCAAAGGTTTTGTCACCGGAATCATTATGTCCACTTTGACGGAAATAGAACGCCGTCATTAAACGAGTAATGCTGGCTTTCGCATCATCTTGAAAGCCTTCTTGAAATCGCTTGAGCAGATTTTTAAGGTTGCTATTGTCACAATGGTTTTCAATGTCTCGCACGGTAGTTGTCCGCCCATTCCCATGCCAAGCAGCCAGGGCAATTTCTTCGAGAATCCGAATAAAATCTCTTTCCTCAATTCCCTGAATCGCTCTATGTTGATGTCCTGCCCACCCTCGCTCATAAATGGCTTTGAGTAAGTCATTATAAATGGCATTTAAGTTAGTGTCTTTGGAAAAGGTTAGTTTTCCCCGTCTTAAACTGAGAGCCACTAGATAATTGAGCAAGGGTTGAGCAGTAATTTCAGTTAAATTACCCTGGTCTAATTCATTGGGTAAACCCGTATAGCCATAACCACTGACTGTACCATAATTTTGCCACCAATTCTGGCGCTGGTCTTGTTCTAGTAGCTGGTTCTCATCAACATAATTTTTTCGCTTATTTTCAGGGATAAAGTAGGGTAAAACGTGCAAGATTTGTCCCTCTTTGCGAAAGTCGGTTTCATTTGCCTGCATTGCCAATTCTCGTCCGGCAATCAGTACCTGTAAGCAGAGTTCTCGCTGGTTTAATCGGTCAACGGTGCGCTGGACTTCTCGGACAAAATCTTGGGCGATTTTCTCGGCAATTTTCCCCTGCATGGCTAACTCATCCAGTCCATCAAAAATAATTAAGAGGCGAGATTCGCGACAGTCGGCGGCTAGGGGATTGTGCAAAATGCCGTCTGTATGGACGAATTTACCCACAGCATCAATTAAATCATCGGCGGGATTAAAATGATGCAGAGGAATCAATAAAACTGGAATCTTATCTGTTTCTGCTAGGTTGGCGGCAAACATTTTAGCAAAGGAGGATTTGCCACTACCGGGACTGCCACTAATTAAGCGAATGGCATCATCTTTTTTGGCTTGATTCAGCCAGGTTTTGAGTTCTTTGTCTAACTCAATGACGACGCGCTCAAATTTATCACGACTTGCCAGTCTTGGGTCTAATTCTTCCGGATTTTGTCCTTCAACTTTACGCTTATAGTACGCCCGTAGCGGCACATAGACGCGCTTGAGGCTAAAGGCTTCTAAAAACATTGGTTCTTCCACTTGTTTTTGTAGCCAAGTTTCATATTTGAACCATGCCTGAATGCGTTGATTGGCTTGGGTGAAGGGAGTATCGAGCCTTTCTTTCAGTACGGCATAGTCTTTTGCCTGATTTCCCCACTCGTGATGGAGTGCGGCGGCAAAGTAGATGGGGAGTCTATCGCTAATGGCGATAGCATCAGCTTCGCTGACTTGACATTGCTTTAACCAACTTACAAAGGTGGGTTTGATGGCGGCAATAATCGGGTCTTTATCGGGATGTTTAAAAAAATTATGGTTAAGGGTTAAACTGCTAGTGGCTAATGCCTGGTTAATTTCTTGGTGTAAGGCTTTAATATTAATATGATTGGGGTCGAGTTCGGTTTTCTCATCAATTAAATTTTTCATTGCCTGGAGCAAAGAACGGTAAATGAGTAACCAGGCTATTTCTTTGGCATTAGCGGCTAAACCTAGGGCGGATAGAACGTCAACGGCGTTTCCAGCTAGACTATCCCATTTGCCAAACAGGACATCAATCCCTCCTTTTCCTACAGCTTTTGAGAAATCGGTGAAGTTAATTTTAATGGATTTCTTCAATACCGGAGTCGGCTGGCTGATGGGGAGTCCAGATTCGTTTGTCATGATGGGTTTAGGGGAATTGTTACAGTGTCATAATGTAGAGACGCGCCATGGCGCGTCTCTACAGGGTATGGGAACAGGGCATTTTGACCTCGAAACACGGCATTTCGACTTCGGAACAGGAACATCCTCCTTCGGAACAGGAACATCCTCCTTCGGAACAGGAACATCCTCCTTCGGAACGGGAACATTCCCCTTCGGAACGGGAACATTCCCCTTCGGAACTCGAAACACCGAGTAAAAGACTCAAATAACCGAGATTTGAGGGTCAACATTTAGGATGGTTCTGGCGTGGGAGTGTCTCCATGGTTAGACTTGCGCGATTTTTGGGCAAACCGTTGTCCCATTTCCTCGACGAGGGTATCCAATCCACCGACATTCCCACTGGCTTTAGCATATCTATACACCTGCAATGCAGCAGTATAGGCTTCACTACCCACCGCCAAATAGGTATCATCGAGTAATTCGTGTAATTGTGCGATCGCCAGCAACAGGGGATACAATGTTTCCGACAATTGTACATCCTTGCGAAATTCCTCGATATCAAAGGATCTGGGTAAGAAGTCGGGATTCTGTGTCGCCACCTCTAACGCTTTACTGACAAAGGCTTGACTCTTATCCCCCATCTTAGGTAATGCTTTGCGTTCCTCTGGACTCAAATCGACTAAGAAGGGTAAGTTGGTTTTAATCGTCGCTACCGCTTGCATCACAGCTTCTCGTTGTTCTGGTGTTAATGTTGCGCTAATTGGAGTCATGGTTTTCGAGCCTACTCTAACGACTATTTTACCAATCTTCCCCAACTCTCACCTTGGCGATAGTATTTCCTTCTCTCCCCCAGCTTGCAGGTGTCGGTTGTTTATTTCATGGATAGACGCCAATAAATTCAACCGAATATAGGGTCAAGGTTTCCTTAGATGAAGGATAGATTATTCTCTTGCTCCCCTCTCCCGTGCGTGGGAGAGGGGCTGGGGGTGAGGGGTTAAAATAAAGTCGATGAGAAGTCGATGAGTTCTCAGTCAGAATCTCAAAACCTTACCTGATTTAATCAAGGTGTAGAGTTAAATCATAATCTTATGGGCAGGAAAACCGCAACAGATGCAACTGGCGTAGGATGCTTTCTAGGATTGATGTTACTGATAGCCGGATTTATTTACATCCTTGCACCTATGTTTTTGAATCAAGTGTTTTTGAATCAAGCCAATAAAACCAAAGAATCAGAAGGTAGAACCTACGTAGGTTCTATGAACCGCGCCCAGCAAGCCTACTATTTAACTGAACAAAGCTTTAGCCGTAACATTCATGATCTAGGTTTGGGGATTCAGGCTGAAACAGAAAGCTACACCTACTCAACACAGACAACAGGCAAAGCTGCATTTAACTATGCCATATCTCGTCATGACCAAGTTCCTAGTTATGTCGGTGCAGTTTTTGTTGTTCCCGCAACTGACGTTGATGCTGATGCTGCATCGGATGAAATAACTACAGTTGCTATTCTATGTGAAGCGGATACACCGGGTTCAATTAAACCTGTAGTACCTACCTATCAAAAGGGTGAACTGGTTTGCGGTGAAGGGACAATCTTACTCAGATAGGAATAAGTTGAACAATTCTGCAACTGCTTCGTTAATTTAGGGTTGCTTACATTAATGAAGTATTTAGATAAGGGCGCAAGCCTTCATCCGTGTCAACTTAAGCTCAACCCCTCACCCACGCCAGCCCCTCTCCGACCCCCCTCGTTCCCCCCTACAAGAGGGGGGATGACAGAGGATACTTCGTTTTTGTGGCAGGGGGGAGGACAGATGATGCTTCGCTTTTTTGGCAGGGGGGAGGACAGAGGATGCTTCGCTTTTATGGCACGGGAGAGGGGAGCAAGAGCATCCGATCCCCCTTCTCCCCACGGTGGGAGAAGGGGTTAGGGGATGAGGGGGAAATGTCAAGCAGTAAATAGACACAGCTTAAAACCTCGTCAGCATTGGTTTTCTACCTTAAGTTGACACGGATGGCAAGGATGGTGCCCCTACATTTGGACTAAACCCTTATGACGGATTGAACTATGGTTATTTTGGAAAAAACCCCCACCCAACTGAAACTTCGACATCGCCCCTATTTTATTTGGCAACTCTCTGGATGCTTAGTGTTTAGCGTTCCTTTACTCATTGTTCTCGTCAGCTTAGTCCTACCTTGGATTGTTTATATGTTAGGCTTGTATGCCTTATTCGCTTTTAATCTAGTGGCGGGTATTCTATTACTGGTTTGTGCAGGACGTATTTTTATCTATCACTTTGACAAAGAGACAAACAGTCTCTTGATTAAACGCCGAGGATTATTTAAAACTCAAGTCACGTTGTATCCCCTGAGTGATATCTTCCAGGTGCAACTCAAATCGACAAGCTGGAATCAGGCTCAGACAAGTAACTATCAAATCGCGATTATTTTTAAATCAGGGAAACAGTTGTCTATTAAATCGGAAGGAAAAACCCTACAGCAAAAGTTGGAAATCGTTAACCTAATTCGTCGATTTCTAGGTATGTCACCACAGAAACTAGCTGATTAATCTCTACCTTACTACCCTCTGCCTGATTCGTCAGTTGTTGGAAATAAACCTAGATAGAATGTCACTGACTGGTAAGCTGTCATGCATTTAAATTGGGTATTAGTAGCGAGCAAGATGCAAAGCCTGCGGCATGGCTTCGCTAAACGCACTACTGGTATGATGGTGGGTTGAGCCAAGTCGAAACTAACCCTATGATAAATTAAGGATTTCGGTAAGCCAAAACTGCTTATTGAGCGTGCCATTCACCCTAAATATATTAACTTGTATCAATAATCCTCAAACCCTTACCAAGAACAAATGACAAATGACATAAACGAATGACGAATGACGAATGACGAATTGTGTATGCTAGCAATAGCACAATCATCGAGGAAAGGATCATGAGTGCAGTAACCTCAACCCCGAATCAACCCGCTTTAGCGGAATTACGAGAAGGATTACCAAATATTTGCGGGTGGGAAGAAAACATTCGGGAAGTGGTACAACAAGACGAACCTGTATTTTTACCGACAACCAATCTGCGCTTCGAGGATATCACTTCAGGATTCGCTTGCGCCTTACATCTGCACCAACCCACGGTTCCAGCAGGGGCGAATGGTGAATTGATTAGCAATCTCCAATACATGTTTGAACATCCCCAAGAAGGGGATAACCATAATGCCGAACCCTTCGCCGGGTGTTATCGTCGTATGGGTGATTTTATTCCTCAACTGGTAGCTGAGGGGTGCAATCCTCGGATTATGCTGGATTATTCGGGGAATTTGTTGTGGGGATTCCAGCAAATGGGGCGGGAGGATATCCTCAACAATCTTAAGCGGATTACCTGCGATCGCACTTATCAGCCTTATGTGGAATGGCTGGGAACGATGTGGAGTCATGCAGTTGTTCCCTCGACCCCAATTCCTGATATTAAACTGCATATTCAGGCATGGCAACATCATTTTGCCGCTATGTTTGGTTACGATGCGCTGAAGCGAGTCAAAGGCTTCTCACCACCAGAGATGCATTTACCCAATCATCCTGATACTTTGTATGAATACATCAAAGCGTTGAAAGACTGTGGCTATCGCTGGTTAATGGTACAGGAACATTCTCTGGAAAATCTGGATGGTTCGGGATTATCGCAGGATCAGAAATATGTCCCCAATCGTTTAGTGGCTCGCAATTCTCAGGGGGAAACAATTTCTATCACAATTTTGGTTAAAACACAAGGGTCAGATACCAAATTAGTGGCACAAATGCAGCCCTATTTTGAGGCAAAGGGGCGGGGTAAGCAGTCAATTGGCAATCATTCGATTCCCTCCTTAGTCACCCAAATTGCCGATGGAGAAAATGGGGGAGTAATGATGAACGAATATCCCCGTGATTTGTTTCGCATTTACCATGAAATCCGTGACCAAGGGGGCGGTAAAACAGGTGTCGTGCCGATGAATGGGACAGAGTATTTAGAATTACTAGAAGCAGCAGGTGTTAATCCAGAAGAGTATCCTCCTTGTCAAGCCGTTGGTCAACATAAAATTTGGCAACGAGTCGATCTAGATAATATTACACCGGATGCCGTAGCGAGTGCGATCGCAGACTTAACAGCCACGGATGATCAATTCCATGTTGATGGGGCATCATGGACAAATGATTTAAGTTGGGTGAAAGGGTATGAAAATGTCTTAGAACCCATGAATCAACTCAGTGCCGCGTTTCATCTGAAGTATGACCCCTTAGTGCAGCAAGATTCCTCGGTGACGCAGCGAAGTGATTATCAGCAAGCGTTATTGTATACGTTGTTACTGGAGACCAGTTGTTTTCGCTATTGGGGACAAGGAATGTGGACAGATTATGCCCGTGAACTTTACCAACGCGGTGAAGCGATTATTAAGGGTTAGTTATCTTTCGTCATTTGTAAAGTCGGGGCGGGTTTAGTTACATCTGGGTGTAACCAAAAAGATAGTAGTGAAACCCGCCCCTACACACTCTCCCTCATCTTCCCCATCTCCCCTAATGTGATCGGTTCACCATTCTTGGGAATACTGAGTCCAGATTTGTCTGTGTGCTAAATAGGAGTCCAAGGATGTTAACCGCAACAGGGAATGATCCTCAAAAATCGCCAGTGATCCTCGTTGCTGATGACGATCGCTTCACACGAGTGATGTTACGTCAACTGCTGGAAAAAGAGGGATATCAGGTGATCGAGGCAGAAAATGGGGAGAAATGTTTAGCGGCGTATCAGCAGTACCAGCCGGATATGGTGCTGTTAGATGCGTTGATGCCGGTGATGGATGGTTTCATCTGTTGCCAAAACCTGCAAACCTTTACACAGACTCCCGAACAAAAGAGCGATCGCGCGTTGCTGGGTATCCCTGTACTGATGATTACCGGGCTTGAGGATCAAAAGTCCATTGATTCAGCATTTGCTGCTGGCGCGATCGATTATGTGACTAAACCCTTGCATGTCCCCGTCTTACTCCAACGTATTCGTCGTCTCCTCGCCGCAAGTTGGGCAGAAAAAGCACTGCGACGCAGCGAACAACAATATCGATCCGTCGTAGAAAATGTTAAAGAAGTTATTTTTCAAATTGACCCCAATGGTAACTGGGAATTTCTCAGTCCGGCTTGGACAAAGTTGATGGGGTTTACTCTAGAAGAAACCTTAGGAACGCCTTTTCTTGAGTGTGTTCATCCTGACGATTGCCAACTCCAGAAAGAATTATGGCAATCTATCCTAACCGGGGCAAACGTTGGTTTTCAACGAGAGATTCGGTACGTCACCAAAACCGGAGCAACTCGTTGGCTAGAAATTCATGCCCATGCCTCACAGGTTACTAACGGCAAATTTACAGGTCTTTCTGGTATTTTGCATGATATCACAGAACGGATCTATGCCGCTGCATTAGAAAAAGAAAAAATCCGGCTAGAAACGGAAATAATTGAACGCCAGCGCAGCGAGACGATGATTCGCCAAGCCTTAGAGAAAGAGAAAGAACTGGGTGAATTGAAATCTCACATCATTACCACCATTTCCCATGAATTCCGGACTCCCCTAACCACAATTCAATCCTCTAGCGAATTATTGAAACTCTATGATAAAAAATTAACCGAGGACAAAAAGCTAAAACATTTCCAAAAAATTGGCTTGTGTGTTGAACATATTACCCAACTCCTAAATGATGTGATTCTGATTGGTCAATCGGAAGCAGGACAAATGAAGTTTAATCCTATTTCCCTGGAGGTGGCAGATTTATGTCATGACCTAATCGAGGAATTCCAAAGTAATCTAGATCCGCGATATACCCTCAAGGTGTTTATTGCAGAATCTCCCATCAAAGGGTTATTCGACGAGGCTATGTTACGGAAATCATTAAATCACTTGCTCTCCAATGCTGTCAAATATTCCCCCAAAGGAGGCACGATTACTTTCCAGTTAGGCTGTCACTCAGATAAGGTAACCGTCCAGATTCAAGATGAAGGAATTGGCATTCCGTCCATAGACCAATCCCGATTATTTGAATCGTTTTATCGGGGGAGTAATATTAGTACTATTGGTGGCACTGGATTAGGACTCGCCATTGTCAAAAAATATGTGGACTTACATGGCGGTCAAATCCAAATTGAGAGTGAAGTCGGCATCGGCACAACCGTTACTGTTACCCTACCTATCAATCAGTAACAAAAATTGAGCAAGCAGGGAAACAAGTTTCCTCCAACTAGCGATTCATCTCACGGTCAATCAAAGATTCGACCGTGAGGTTTCTCGCCGATTATGCTAAAATTCAACATCCGACTCAAAGCAGTGAACTTATTACTGCAAGGCATAGACTAACCGAGTGGTATTGGAAATGGGGCAACTAGACAATCAACCGGACAACGGGGAGAATCGAGAACAACAAGCTGCCGATCTCTTGCAATCCATGACCGAGAGTATTGAGGGCATAGAGACGTTGCGTCACAGTCTCATGACCCAGTTTACTCAGGAGATTGAACAGCTACAACAAGAGAAAGCCCAGTTAAGCGAGGAAATTAAAACGCTGCACGATCAACGACAGCAGCACTTGACTCAACCGCCAGCACTGACGTCTGATATTGCCCCAGCCTTTGCCAACCAATTGCAAGATTTACTCAGCCAGCAACTCCAACAACTTGCCCAATCCTCAGAAAGACTATCCATTGATCAGACGGTGGGAAATCATCAGCAAACTATCCAGGAATTAGTGGCTTCTTTAGATAACACGCTGAGAACTACATTTAGAACCCTGCAACAGGATCTGAATAGCTATCAAAGCTCAATGTCTCAACAGTTGAGCCAGATGTACAGTCTCCAGGAACAAGCCGAGGTGATTCTAGAGACACTGGTGAATCGACTCAAAGCTGAAATTCCTCCCCCATCCTCTACCTTTGAACCCCGTTCTCAAATTCCTCCCGCCGCCCCTAATCCTCTAACGTTACCAGCGCCGGATCAGGATGGATCTTCTCCTCGTTCCAATCAGGGCGAAATCGTCAGATCCCCTGCTGAATCACCTTTACCTGTTGTTCCACCTACCCAGTTTCAAAGACGCCCACAAAAACAATCCACGGGGAAACAGTGGGTTGGGTTAGTGCTGGTGTTGTTATCGTTGCTAGCAATAGCATTTGAAAACGTTTTTGTCAATATTATTTTTAATGCCACAGCGATTGTGGGATTCCCAGTAGGGGCTTGGTTACCAAGCCCCTACGGTGGTTTTTGGATGCCGACGTTAGGAAATACCTTACTGATACTATGGTCGCGAATGTTGGTAGTTGTACCTCTGATGGCAATCTTGAGTCGGGGATTTTATCGGGGGGTGTGGCGAGATATTCAACAGGTTCTGCGATCGCGCAATTGGGGTTTATTCGGTACTCTCTTCTGTAGCGGGTTTTTCCTCTTCTTATCCAAAGTATTGCTGTATTGGGGATTAGGAATCATTGCGCCCGGTGTGGCTGTGATTATTTTCTTTATCTATCCCATCGTGCTATTACTCTTAAGCGATCGCTTTAATCGATGGAGTCACTTCATTCCCTTCGCGATGGTAATTGCTGGGTTTGTGCTGACGACTCTACCCAGTGGTAGCGGGGAACTGTCACAATTCGGTGTTACCCTGGCGTCAGGGGCGGCGATCGCCTTTGCCCTACATTTAATGCTGATGCAAAATTTGGCAAAACAGCTTCATCCCATGCCAATTCTGTTGCTGAACTTAGCCATCGTTCTGATATTTTCTGCCTTGGGTGTAATGATATCCTTCCCAGCATCGTGGGGTGTAGTATTTGCGCCGAGTTTAAGTTCAAATCTAGTGATTAGTGGTCTGGTTTTAGGCGGTGTTACTCTAATTAGTTATGTCTGCAACACCATGGGAATTGCCAGAAGCGGTGCAGCTAGCGCTTCTGTTTTGGGGGCTACGTTACCGATTTTAACCGCACTCTTGGCTTGGATTCTGATTCAAAGTCGATTAACAGTTCCTCAAGTCGTGGGTATGGTGCTAGTCACGCTAGGAGTAGCGGCTTTAACCATTGTGCGATCATGTTATCCCAGAAGCAGGGGAGCAGGAGAGTAGGGGAAGCTGGGGAAGCGGGGGAAGCGGGGGAAGCGGGGGAAGCGGGGGAAGACGGTGAATAAGCTGTTGGGCATTTAAACCTTAATGTCAATAAGGTTGAAAGCCTTGTAGTGCGTTAAGCGAAGCCATGCCGCAGGCTTTGCATCTTGCTCGCTACTAATACCCAATTTAAATGCATAACAGCTTAAGGGCGGGTTTTGTTGATACGTTATGATTAACCGAGTTTTATAAATACCTAAACCCGCCCCTACAATATAACTTTTGAATTGAGCAAGGTAATCAGGATGCTGTGACAATGCGATCGCGCCCTCCAGTAATTGCTAAATTCAGGGCGATATGAGCCGCTTGTAGCACTTCCTTTGCCGTCTTACCATGTTCAGCAAAACTGGCTATCCCCGCAGAAATGGTCAGAGAACCCAGGGATTGACCGCGATAGTCTAAGCTGAGTTGCTGAATACTCTGTCGCAGTTGTTCAGCGCGTCGTTGGGTGACGGCTAACGCGGCTTCTGGTAAGAGTAGGAGAAATTGTTGACCACCATAACGACAGGCAATATCAGACGCCCGAACTTGGCTGGGTAATAACAACCCAATCTCGCGCAACAGCAAATCAGCTACAGATTTGCCAAATCGCTGATTTAACTGTTCCATCTCATCAATTTCCAATAAAATTACCCCGATAGGCTTGGGTTGACGTTGAGACTTACGGATTTCTCGTTCAAAGCATTCTTCCAGGTAACGTCGGTTATAAAGTTTCGTCAGCGGATCTCGAAACGTCTGGGTTTTCAGCGTTTCTCGCAGTTTTAAGTTAGCTAATGCCAAGCCAATATGCTTCGCTACCCTTTCTGCTAATTGTCGAGTTTGGGCAATTCGCCCCCGTTGAAGTGAACTGACAGACAACAAACCCACCGTGTCTCCATGGGCAATCATGGGAACACAAAAAGTTTCCACGGCGGGAGAATTAGCGCGAATATGCTGGCAGTTTAAACAATACTGGGTGTCATCCACCAAATTAGCCTGTCCGCGTCGTAATGCTAGGCATTCGTGGGGCGAAAAGACCGAATCGCTCGTCAACGGGATAGAACCCCAAGTCGCGATCGCCTCCAGTAAGTTTTTTGAGGAGTTCATGACAAAAATCGCCCCAATTTCATCGGGAAAAAGCTGTTGGACTAAGGGTTCAATAGTTGTACATGCCTCTTCCACCGAATAACTGGATTGAAGTGAATCAATCAATTGTTCGAGTACAGGGGTATTTAATTGAGTCTGCATGCTTACCTGCGGTTTTCAATGGTGAGAGATTATCGTGATGCCCCTGATATTGGTTCTTCTATACTGGCATTGTTATTTGTCATTCGTCATTTGTCATTCGTCCTTCGTCATTCGTCCTTCGTCATACTCGCTCCCTTGAGAAGCAAGCTACGTAAAGTCGGGGCGGGTGTAGGGTGCGTTAGCGTTCGCGAAGCGTTCCCGAAGGGTAGCGTAACGCACCTTTCCAACGATAGTAGTGAAACCCGCCCCTACACCATCTTCCCTATCTTCCCCATCTGACACACCGAGCGTGTTACTGAGCGAAGCGTTCGACTGAGCGCTCACGCCGAAGTCCGAAGTAAGTCGAGGTGTTCCTCATCTCCCTCATCTTCCCATTTACTCCGCCCCTCAAAAAATAGCTGCTTCTAGCTTCGATAGTGCCTCTTCCAGGTTGTCATTGACAATTTGTACATCAAATTCATTCGCCGCCTCGATTTCAGCTTTGGCTCGTTCTAGGCGTCGCGCGATCGCCTCCTCACTATCCTGACCCCGCCCCCGAAGGCGCTGTTCGAGTTCCGCTACATTGGGAGGCAGAATAAAGATACGCAAGGCGGTGGGAAAGGTTTGTTGAATTTGCCTTGCTCCCTCTAGTTCAATTTCTAGCAGGACAGACTCACTCCGTTGAATATGCTGTTCTACGGGTTTGCGGGGTGTACCATAATAATTTCCCGCATACTCTGCCCATTCCAATAACTCATCGGCGCTGACCATCTGCTGAAACGTATCCTGACTGACAAAATAATAATGTTGTCCCTCCACTTCATGAGGGCGGGGTTGACGGGTAGTAGTGGAAATCGATAGGTACAGTTGCGGATGTCTAGTCAAGAGTAAACGGACTAGAGTTCCTTTCCCCACGCCACTTGGACCTGTCACTACAATCAGTCTGCCTGGTTTGATCATCGGTTTCTTGTCGAGTTAATTGGTACTGGTTGCCCCATCTTTGCCAATGACAAAGCGATGAGCAACCGTTTCTGGCTGAATCGCTGATAAAATGACATGGCTAGAATCGGTAATAATGACAGCTCGAGTGCGCCGCCCATACGTTGCATCAACCAGTTGTCCGCGATCGCGAGCATCTGTAATGATACGCTTAATAGGAGCAGACTCTGGAGAAACGATTGCCACGACACGGTTTGCCGAAACAATGTTACCAAAACCGATATTGATCAGTTGAATGTCCATGAAAAAATAACGGCAAAAGCCGCTTGAGGAGCGATTACGAGGGATTTGATTTCAATGTTATCTACAAAAATTTAGGCTTACAAGGTTAAATTGCACAGAAAACCTGAATTTTCGGGTTGACGCTAAAAAAAGAGTAGATTTGCTTGCCATAAATGCGGCTTACTTGTCATCGGCTATTGAGTAGATAGTCAGAGGACAACGGACACCAATTTATACGAGACACCGTTACACCCATCACGAAGACATGCAACAGGTTGACTTTACGACCTTGACAGCCGCTTGTGCAGAGTTACAAGCGGGTTGGATACCAGGACGACTGGAAAAGGTTTATCAGCGCGATCGCTTTACTATTGCTCTATGCTTACGAACGCTTCAGGGTAGAGGATGGTTGACCGTGGCTTGGCATCCCCAAGCCGCCCGAATTTGCTTGGCTGATCCGCCGCCTCGCCTACCGGATACGTTTACGTTTAGTGATCAACTGCGACATCAGTTAAATGGGTTGGCGCTAGTCGGGATTCAGTTCATTGCCCCTTGGGAGCGAGTATTAGACTTGCAATTTGCCCGACGCCCCGGAGATCCGATTCTCTGGCATCTGTATGTAGAAATTATGGGTAAATATAGTAACGTTATCCTTACAGATGATAAAAATATCATTGTCACCGCCGCCCATCAGGTGAGTTCTCAGCAATCGAGTGTCCGTCCGATTCAAACGGGTCAGCCTTACGAACATCCGCCAGCATTGTTGGGGGATTTACCCAGTTTAAGTGAGTCCCAGGAGCGTTGGCAAGAACGAGTTAGCTTAGTTCCCGGAGCGTTAAAACGGCAATTACTTAAAAGTTATCGGGGATTAAGTCCAGCTTTGGTGCGTTCTATGATCCAAGCGGCTGATTTAGATCCCAACCAATCCACGGAAACGTTAAAGACAGAAGATTGGCAACGGTTATTTCAGTGTTGGCAAGAATGGCTGTGGGCGCTGGAGAAGTGGGGTCAAGTTGTAGGGGCGAGTTTTACAGATAACGTCTTGGAGAAAACTGATCACTTAACTAAACCCGCCCTGGTTGGGGAAGCTGGGGGCGGGTTTAGTCACATCGGGGTGACAACAAACGATAATAATCAAACCCGCCCCTACACAATGAAACCGGGTTGGACTGAGGATGGATATAATGTGCTGGGTTGGGGTGTGGTTAAGCCTGCGCCAAATGTCCAGGTTTTACTGCATCATTACTATACTGACCAACTGAATCGACAAGAGTTTAGCCGACTGCATAACCAACTGACTCAGAAAGTCAACAATTTTTTAGTGCGATCGCGCTCCAAGGCGTTAGGCTTTGAACAACGGTTACAGCAATCGGAACAGGCGGATGAGTATCGTCAACAAGCTGACTTATTGATGGCGCATCTGCAAGATTGGCAACCGGGAATGAACCAGATAACAGTTCTGGATTTTGAAACCAATCAACCGTTGACGATTTCCCTCGATCCCGACAAAAATGCTGTGCAAAATGCTCAAGCCCTCTATAAACGTCATCAAAAGCTGAAACGGGCGCGTCTGGCGGTTGTACCGTTACTGCAAGAGGTGCAAGGGGAAGTTGAGTATTTGGAACAGGTTGAGGCATCCTTAATTCAGATTGATCGCTACACAACGCCGGAAGACTTGCAAGCGTTACAGGAAATCCGCGAGGAGTTGATTGGGCAAGGGTATTTGGATGTTCGAGATCAACGCAGTCGGGATGTCACCGAAGCATCTGAACCGTACCGATACCGCACGCCCAGTGGGTTTGAATTGTTAATTGGTCGTAACAATCGCCAAAATGACCAGCTCACATTTCGCACGGCTGGGGATTATGACTTGTGGTTTCATACCCAGGAGATTGCTGGGAGTCATGTCTTATTACGCTTAGATCCGGGGGCTGTTGCGGATGAGGCAGATCTCCAGTTTGCGGCTGACTTAGCTGCCCATTATAGTCGAGGTCGTCAGAGTGATGTGGTGCCTGTGGTGTATACTGAGCCGAAGTATGTTTATAAGCCCAAGGGGGCTAAACCGGGAATGGCGATTTACAAGCGAGAACGGATCGTGTGGGGGCGTCCTCAACAGGCTGAACACTATCGGACGGCAGATATCTCTGGTTAAGAATGTAAATTTTGATAAAAAACGTATTCTCTGTTACGATAAAAATATAAAGAAATCTTAAGCTGTGCGCTTGGGAACGGGCAGCAGATTTCCTCCAAAAACGACAACAAAATTTGTAGCACATAAAAGACCATCTGTCAAGTTGATGGTCTTTTTCAGTTATTTGTCTTATGTCATTCGTCATTCGTCATTTGTCCTTCGTCTGATATACCGGAGGGTGGGTTGAGCGAAGTCGAAACCCACCAGCCTTAATTCAGCGCCAAGAAGAGGGCGGGTTTCGTTGTCTGGTTTAAAGTGTGTCTGTTCATTGAATCCCTAAACCCGCCCCTACGGGATCTCGGTTAACGATAGTGCCATTTGGTAAAGGTGGCGTCGCGGCAGATTGGTGAGGTGAGATAATTGACGGGCGGCTTGCGATCGCGAAAGTCCTTGATTAATTAGTTGACTGAGTTCGGCTTTGAGGGCGGCTTCCGAGAGGACGGGGGTTTCAGCAGGTGCGCCAGCAAGGATGAGGGTAAATTCACCTTTGGGTTCGTGGTCAGTGTAGTATGCGATCGCCTCTTCAATGGTGCCTCGCCAGAACTGTTCGTGTAACTTAGTTAATTCCCGCGCTAGGACGATTGGACGAGAGGGACTAAAGATAGTGACGAAATCTTGTAGGGTTTGCTGGAGACGGTAGGGCGATTCGTAAAAAATTAACGTTCTCGATTCAGCCGCTAACACCTCTAACCGTTGTTGGCGTTCTTGTCCACTCGCGGGTAAAAAGCCTTCAAACACAAATCGATCTGTGGGGAGTCCAGAGGCGCTGAGGGCAGTAATTCCAGCCGTAGCACCGGGGATGGGGATCACTGTAATTCCTGCTTCTATTGCCCCCTGGACGAGTTCATAACCGGGGTCAGATATACTCGGCATTCCCGCATCGGTAACCAGTGCAATAGTTTTTCCTGTGGTTAACTGATTCAGCAATTCGGGTAGGCGCTGCTGGCGATTGTGCTGGTGGTAACTGATTTGAGGGGTTTTAATTTGAAAATGCTGCAATAGTTTTCCCGTATGGCGGGTATCTTCGGCGGCGATAGTATCGACGGTTTGTAAGATGCGTATCGCCCGGAAGGTCATATCTTCTAGGTTGCCAATTGGCGTCCCGACAACATACAGTGTCCCCATTTGTCTAATTTAATACCTGCTGACCTTGTTACTCTAGCTTTTTTTTGGGCTAGAATCGACAAAGACATCTTGAGTCGAAGTTACTAGAGGTGGGTAATCATGACTCCGATATACTGGCGAAGTATTTCATGGAGTAGCGTAGCGGCGGTTTTGGTTCTAGGGAAAGATTAGACAGACGGCTAATTTATTTATTTTTTCAGAACCTTATTTGGAGATTATGGGAAATTCAGACAAACCAATCCAAAAAATTCTTTTTGGCAGTCCCGGTACGGGTAAAAGTTATCAGGTGCGCGAGATTGCCCAGGATCAACTAGGTATAGAATTTGATGAAGATACCAAAATCCTAAAGAATACGGTTAAAACTGTATTTCATCCTGAATATACTTATTCTGATTTTGTGGGCAAGCTATTGCCGTACACGTATGGCAATTCGGTAGTTTACAAGTATTATCCCGGACATTTCCTACAGGCATTGGGTAAAGCCTATCGAGGTTTAATTGAAAATCCCGAAGAAAAATATCTATTAGTAATTGATGAATTGAATAGAGGAAATGCTGCTGCTATTTTTGGATCAATATTTCAGTTATTAGATAGAGAAGATGATGGCTGGTCAACTTATGAGGTAGATATATCTGAGTTGGAACTGGTCGGTTTGTTTAATGCTATGGACTATAAAGCTAATATTACTGGTGATCGAGAAATACAGGTAGAAGGTACAATTTTAGAAAAATTTTTTCTTCATGAATTAGAAAATAAATTAGGCAGCAATTCTGAGGATAGGGATAGAGTAAGAATGTTGAAAAATTTAAAGGATTATAAAATTAGCCTTCCTCCTAATTTATCCATTCTTGCTACCATCAATACCTCTGATGAGTCAATTTACTATCTAGACAGTGCTTTTAAGAGGCGTTGGGATTGGGAGTATGTGGATGCTCCTAGTAAGGCTGATATAAGAGATAACAAAGTCCCACTTATCATATTCCAAGCAACTTTGGAACTAGATAATGGTGAGCATCTAAAGTGGTATCGATGTATTGTAGGCATCAATGAGTTTATCAAATCTCATCATCAAAGTATTAGAAGATTAGAAGATAAACAAATGGGTTGGTGGTTTATTAAGCCTCATGATGAAAAAGTTTCGCTAGATCAAGTCAAAGATAAAGTCATGTTCTATTTGTGGGATAGTGTATTTGCCAGAGACAAAAGACCTTTAGGAAAACTTTTTACAGAATCATTGAGTGATACAAACTTAACGACTTATGCCGATTTCGTTATGCATACCAAAAAATTTATAAAATATATGCATGATAGTGTGCCTGCTGTAGAGTAGAAAGATAAGTTATACGATATTCCAATTTTTTGAATAATGATAGATTTTCAAGAATTGCAATTAGAGGTTAATGAAGCCTATTCGTTTGTAGGTATAGAAAGACGAAAATCCCAGATAATCTTCTCTTTACCTAAAGGATTTGATCCAAGCTTGTTTACTACTTACGACAGCAAGCGAGACTTGTTTTTTCAGTTTTATAGGATATTGAATCATTTCAAAGAAATTTGCCTCCAGAAAGATTATCTTAAAGCTGATATCAAAACTCAGGATAGGGATGGTGTAATCAGAAATCAGGGAAGTATTCAGCAAATCAGCTTACCTGATGTTGAGATAGAAGAGAATATTTTTTACTCGAAGTTAGATCTGATTGGTTCTATTCTCAACGCTTATGATGAGCTTAAAATATTGTCTTTGGCTGATAGGTTGGGAAAATCGGAGAAAATAGACTACAGCAAGCTGCATTCATTTCTACACCGTGCGGTGTATCTGGATAACGGCGCAGCATATATTGATGCTATGACATTACCCCGGCAGATGGTGCATTACCAGCCCACTGATATCATTGGTATGTACTGCTACATCCTGGTAGAGGTTAAGCAGCAGTTGCATGAAGAAATTAGCGGTGAAGTTGCTGCTTTAGCCGAACGGTTTAAGCACAAGTATATTGATGCCGAGTCTGGCTTATTTCATGATGAGTATAGTAGTCAAACGGTTGATCGTCTTAAAGATGCACTGGAATTAATTGATAGAAACACTGCCCTTAAAGATACAGATTACTGGTATTTTTTCGATGCCATTGAGTTATTTTTGTATGGGAAGCTATCCCAAGCTGATGAAGGAGAAATTTGGGGAATAAATAATTTTTATAGCGTTTGGGAGTCCATGTGCCTGACGTACTTAGCAAAGACAGTATCACCCGAATATATTTTGCACTTAGATACCAGATTTATCTCTAATGATGTAGTGTCATTAGTTAATAGTAATACCAAGATATTGGCTCTAGCTAATGTCTTTAGTATTAATGGTAGGCGATTAGTACCAGATGCGGTTATATTTTCTACTGGTTTCAACGAATTTAGGTGGAGAGAAAAAAATACTATTTTCTTGAGAAAACAATCATATAATGGGAAGACATGGAATGACTATGGCTATACAACTAAATTCGAGTCACATGATTTTGCTGAAGTTGATTTGAAAATAGCTTATGAAGGTCAGCCTTTAAATAAACATACTTTTGAAGAGTTAGGAAAAGTTTATAGGAATCAAAATAATCAACTCATTATCAATAATCAATTGCCTAGCAATTTTTATTCCTTTTGGGAAATAGATCTTAAACAGTTAAGTTTCAAATCGCTAGATACGATATTTAGGCTAAATCACGTTTTTTACGTGGCTTTAAATAAAGCTATCTTTACTCCAGGTAAATTTGAGAAATTTTTATTGGATGAGTTTGGTTTTAATAAAGACAATGTATTTGATAACTCCTTGTTTAGACGTGGGCTAACAAAATTAACAACACAAGAATTAATTGATGAATTTACAAATTTTTACCGCACAGTATGCTCCTTGAAAGTGATTGACATAAAATACTTATCCCTAGCCTACTGTCGCGATGTTAAGAATCGCCGTCATCTTAAAAAAGAAAGTATCAGAAAACAATTTGTCTATGAATATCTATTGCAGCAATTTCTTGGTGGCAATGATATTTTAAAGAATTTAGAGATTAAGAGTAATTTCTGGATACCTTCCTGTCAAAATGATTCTGGGATATTCAAGGAAGTTGAGCCAGAGTACCTAGAGGGATATATTAGTTTAAAAAATATCAATTTTGCCGCTCTTGTTAATAGCTACTTAGATTAGCCGAAATGTCATCAACAAAAGCACAACTCCTGCAACGAATAGAAGCATTAGGGCTACAGCAAGCCCTCTTTCCCGCAAATGGAGAGCCAATTAATGAAATTGTATACCAGCTCGAAAACCTTAATCCCATTCCCAACCCACTCCACCCCGACTCTCTCCCCTCTCTACTCGGTAACTGGGAATTGATCTACGCCTCAAGAGGAACCGTTGTTACCCGCCAACTGACATCAATTCCAGATTTGGGGGGAACCCTAACAATCAAACGGGTGTGGCAAACCTTAGTCCCAGGCGATACCCAGAAAATCTTTGCCTCTAATGGCGCATTTCTGGACTTACCTCTGCTAGGAGAGTGGCGGTTACAGGCTGATGGCGTTTGGACGTGGGACACTCCCGATCGCACCGCCAATGTTACCTTTAATGCATTCTCCCTGCAAGCAACCAAACCCTTTAATCTGAAAAACTGGAGCCTTCCAGAACTGAAAATCCCTGTCTGGGAATTCTTCCGCAATCAGGCTTTATGGACAACCTCCTACCTCGATCCAGAAATTCGGGTAGGGCGAGGTGCAACAGGTAATTTATTTGTGTTTCGTCGTCGCGATCGCCTCTGATACACAACCTTAACATTTATAGTCAGAAACTAAAAGTTTAGGGGAGAGCGCGACATAGAGGAAATTAACCGACGTCTAAATTGAATCTAATCAAAGTCCCCCTTTTGAAGGGGGATTTAGGGGGATCTAAACTTTGGGCGCTAGTCATACAAAGTCTTAATTTGACACGGATGCACGTCGGTGCGCCCCTACCTTATCGCTGAATTTGAGCGAAGATTTCGTCTAATATCTCTTGCGCCCCTTGCTGACGTAATAGTTGAGCCAGTTCAACCCCTAAGGCTTCCGCCTCAGTCGCCTCTCCAGTCACGGTATCTTTAATTAAGCTTGTCCCATCTAAACGGGCAACCATACCCGTGAGAATTAGATTATTTCCCTTGATCTCTGTATTTACGCCAATGGGGACTTGACAACCGCCTTCGAGTTCCCGTAAAAATGCTCGTTCTGCATAACACCGTTGTGCGGTTGGGGAATGTTCAATGGCTTTGAGTACATCCAAGATTTCTGGATCATCCCCCCGACATTCTATGCCCAACGCCCCTTGTCCAACGGCATGGAGGGAAATCTCCGAGGGTATAACTTGGTGGATGCGATCGCTCATATCCAATCGTTTTAACCCAGCGGCGGCTAAAATCAAAGCGTCAAACTCTCCAGCATCCAGTTTTCCGAGTCGGGTATTCAGGTTTCCGCGAATATCTTTAAATGTGAAATGGGGGAAATGGTAGCGCAATTGTGCCAAACGCCGCAGGGATGAGGTGCCAATCACCGCACCTTCGGGAAGCGTATCCAGTTGCTTACCTTGGTGCTTGGCGTGAAGTACCAAGGCGTCGGCGGGGTTTTCGCGTTCCGTCACACACCCCAAGACTAATCCTTCTGGTAACGCAGTGGGCAAATCCTTGAGGGAATGCACCGCTAAATCAATCTCCTGATTCAGCATCCCTACTTCCAATTCCTTGGTAAAGAGTCCCTTATCACCAATCTTGGAGAGTGCCACATCCAATATTTTATCCCCGTGGGTACTCATGGTCTGGACTTCAAAGTCCCGATCCGGGTAGTGTTTGTGTAGTTGTTCCTGTACCCAATAGGTTTGCACCAAAGCCAATTGGCTTTTGCGGGAACCGATACGAATCGTGCGAGCAGGACTGGTAACAGTGGAGGACATAGAGCGATCGCGTCAAACAAATATAAAGAGTCACCTACTCTAGACTACCGCAGTTTGGTCATTCGTTCTTTGTCCTTTGTCACTCTTCCCTATTCCCTGTTCCCCGTTCCCCTTCCCCTGTTCCCTCTTCATTACCAATAACGATAGGAATAAAAGACTATGATCGATGAAGGTTACGTTAAGTATCAATGCCATTGGATTGAGACAAAACCACTTCCCTATAAACAGATTGCCGAAATTAATCAATGGCGCGATAAGCTCTATCAATTGCATCTAATCGGTATGTATGAAAATGGGATTGGTTTTGGTAATCTCAGTATTCGTTATACGCCCTCTGGTGAGTTTATCATCTCTGGCACAAAAACAGGCAGTCTTCCCCGATTAACAGAACATCACTATACTATTGTCACCGATTTTGATTTAGACCAGAATTCCTTAACCTGTACAGGACCTATCCAAGCCTCATCGGAAGCGTTAACTCATGCCACTCTCTATGCGGCAAATCCGACAATTAACGCAATTATTCACGTTCACAATCTCCCTCTGTGGCAGCAGTTAATCAACCAAGTGCCCACCACCGCCCAAGATTGTCCCTACGGCACTCCGGAAATGGCACGAGAAATTCTGCGATTATTTGACCAAGAGAATCTGATGGCAAAAAAGATTCTGGTAATGGCGGGACATGAAGAAGGAATTATTACTTTTGGCGAAACCTTAGATAAAGCGGGTAGTCTGCTTTTGCATTACTACAATAAGTAGTCGGACTACAATTGAAAAGTCATCAGTCATAATTAATAATCAATAATTCATCAGCATACCCCCGAACGCAGTGAAGGGTCAATTGTAGGGGCGGGTTTAGCCACTAACTTACCTTGTCACTGATAAATGAACAACAAAACCCGCCCTCCCCACCGATAAATGAACAACAAAACCCGCCCTTATTCCGGTAGGCGCGGACATGAGACACTCATATCATTGTAGGTTGGGTTTCGACTTCGCTCAACCCAACAGAATCTAAGCGTCAAGCCCTTACTACGAACCTGCATAAGCCCAACTCGGCTAGAGATATATTGCAGTAGACTCCACTCGCCACGGATTTACTACCCATACAGCAGCTTTCTTTGGTGAGTGCGATTGGGCTTGAGACAATCAAGGCTGCTGTTCTAGAAAAGACAATGAACAGTTCTATAAACATTGTACGGTATATCAAACCATCTCATTTATTTCTCGCTGCTTATGGGATGTCGATATCCCTCACGATTTGGGCAATCAAATCAGATTCCTACACTGTCTTTATCGCCTTGGTTTGCGTCATCGCCTCCATTATTGGTGCAAATTTAGCCCATCGTTGGGTGATGCAGGGCGTTACCTTGGATACCATCGATAAAGCCCTTAAACATCATCAGCGACTGGTGTATATTATTCTATTTGGGATGGGTGCGATCTCGACGAGTTTGGCTTCACTTATTCTGCTACAAGGTGTCAAGGTTACAGATTTAGCCATTTTTGCCACAAATCTGCCATTACCCCACTGGATTCCGACAATTATTTTACTTTATATTGCAGAATATCTAAACCTATTTGTTCTCGGATTAGGATGTTTTGCTTTAGGATTGGTTGTGTTTTTCGTGGGGTTTGGTCGAGGAATGTCTCAACCTCTACCGTTATTAATGGCTACCGTTATCGGAATGATACTACCATTAGCCATATTTAGCCATTACTTACTCCCCGTCACAGGGATGCTAGGCGAACCTTTTGTGGTTGAGGGCGTGGTGCTACAAACCACTTCTCATACCTGCGCCCCGGCTAGCATTGCGACTCTGGCTCGTTGGGTGGGCTTAGACCCCAGTTTATCAGAGCGAGATGTGGTTCAACTCACCCATACGAGTCGATTAGGAACCACGGCTTTAGCCGAAATTCGGGCAATGCGCCAGTTAGGACTCGCGCCAAAGTACCAACGTCAGTTAACTATAGCTGATTTAATTACCACGAATCAACCGGCTGTTCTCAGTGTCAATGAAGATGTAGATGGCGTCATCTTTTTACATGCTGTTGTCCTATTATCTATCAATCCAGAATCACAAACTGTAACAGTTGGCAACCCTCTCTATGGGCGTCAGGTGAAAACTTTTGACCATATTAACGGATATTGGACAGGTGATGCTGTGTTTGTCACCAATCCCAAAGCCCAAAAATTGCATAACCCCAACTCAGTGGGAGATATACCGAAGTAGACTCCACTCGCCACGGATTTACTACCCATACAGCAGCTTTCTTTGGTGAGTGCGATCGCGCCCTATAGCCATCCTATTTGAGTTGGGAGTTAGAATCCCCACAAGTCGGGATTCTCAGCCTGACTAATTCGGGTTAATTCCTATAGGTATCCCACTCAAATATTGCCCCATTATGTACTAATGTAACGGAGAGTGGGCAAGAAATCCAAAGGTTGAAACACTTCCAATTTTTGCGTTCAAAACAATCAAAGCTGCTGTTGTCGAAACAACGATGAACAGTCTATTCAAACTTCCGCTTAAACCGCATATCACATTGCTTAAAGTTTTCCTCGCGGCTTATATCCTAGGGGTTTCCCTAACCCTTTGGGCAATGCGATCGCACTATCTCATCCTATTTATTACCCTGTTTTGCCTGATTCCTCTCAGTAGCGGTGCAATTGTGGGAAACCGTTTAGCCGCCCAAATCACTCTCTCTAACAACCCAAAGAATTACCGCCGCAAGATTAATCGCATATTTCTCGCGATCGCGACAATTGCAACGTTGATTATTCTCGGTGTACAGTTCAATGTTTACCGCTTTCTACCCTTAATTGTTCGCTTATATCTCGGTGCTTATCATAAGCCCATTATCCTGGCGTTGGGATGCTTAACCTTAGGGCTAGTCGTATCAATTGAGTTGTCCGAACAACGTTCTCGCCGACAGTTACGTCTGCTGCTGGGAGTCGTCGTGGGAATGATGCTACCGTTGGTGATTATTCTGTATTACACATTACCCATAACTGGGATAGCCAGTGAAGCGTTAGTCATTGAAGGAGTTGTTCTCCAAACCACATCTCACACTTGCGCCCCAGCCAGTATCGCCACACTAGCCCGATTAGTGGGATTAGATCCGAATTTATCAGAACGAGATGTGGTTAAACTCACCCATACGACGCGAAAAGGGACTTACTCATTAAGTACAATTCGGGCAATGGAAAAGCTAGGTTTAGCGCCGAACTATCAATGGGGTTTAACCATTGATGATTTAATTGCGGTGGATCAACCGGCTGTACTGACCGTCAAAGAACCTGTAGATGGCGTAATATTTAACCATGCCATCGCCCTATTATCGGTTGATGCCAAAGCGCAAACGGTAACCGTGGGGAATCCGCTTTACGGGCGTCAAATCCTAACATTTGATCAGATGAAAGGCTATTGGATAGGTCAAGCTATATTTGTTACCTATCCACCCAAGCTAAAACACACCTTTTAAGATAGCGATCTGTGAGTAGGTTGGGTTTCGACTTCGCTCAACCCAATAGAGTATTAGCTTATGTTGCTCTCGTTCCTCGACCCAACCTACCTCTGGACAAGAATTGTAGTCGGTTAAAACCGACTTAAGCTATAAGCCAAGAACTTGAGTTCTTGGCGGCTGAGTTGGACTGGCATAATAAATTAGAATATCTTAACAATCGACTTGAGGATAAACCGTTTCAATTTCCGATTGATCGAACATAATAAGTATCAGAGCTAACTTGTTTTATTGGGAAATCCGGCAGCACGTTCCCATCGTCTTCTCCGTCTTTCAGGAACCTATCTCCACGCAAACGTTATGAAAAATACACAAATACAACCGGGACAACAGGCAAAACTCTTCCACGTTCAAACCAACACCCCGCTGGAGTTACCGCCCAACCGTTCGGTGATTCACATTGGTAAGGCTGAGGGCAGCATACAACCGGAGATTGATGTGTCCAATTTCCCCAATTCCTACATTGTATCTCGAAACCATGCCACTATTTCCCTTGAGGGAGACCACTATTTTATCGAAGACATTGGCAGTTCCAATGGTACATACTTAAATGGTATGCGTCTCACCCCCACCAATCGACACCTTCTCAATCCGGGCGACAAAATAGAATTAGGGAAAGATAGCTTAGTCACATTTATCTTTGAAGATGCCAGCAATCTTGCTGTGATCCCTAATCCGGAAAATCTTAGCGAACAGGAAACCTTTGTTACCAAGTTAACGGGTACAGGGTTAATTCTAGCCGGATTAGCATTTCTTAGTTCTAGTCTTTGGTTTTCACACTTCGCTCTTCCTTTTGTTATTGTAGAGATCTTGGGAGTGCTAACTGTAAATTATGGTGGAAGCAAACGTCATTTAGGTTGGGTTTTGATTGCGGCTGGCGTGGCAATCGCGATAATGACCCATCAGCTTTTTGTGCTAACGAAGGTTGTCGGATTAGTGGCTTTATCAATTTTAAGTTTATTCTGCGGTTATCAGTTTTTTGTCTTTGGCAAGGTTAAAACATTGAATCTATTAGCGCTCAAGCGAATTGTCAAAACCTAAATTTTGTAGTGTAAAAAACCTTCTCGCTACTGCAAGAAGATAGAAATAACTGAACAGCTAAGCTGTCATGCATTTAAATTGGGTATTAGTAGCGAGCAAGATGCTCAATATAGTGAGCAAGATGCTCAATATAGTGAGCAAGATGCTCAATATAGTGAGCAAGATGCTCACACTACGTCAAGGATTACGCCATTATTGATATTAAGGTTTAAATGCCGAACAGCTTATTTTCCCAATCCTCTCTTCTCCAATCCCTAATCCGGTATAGGTAAGAGTACGGTAAACACACTCCCTTGATTAACTTGCTAGAAAAGAATTATTATCAATTAATGACTGTCACGAACTGTCACTAATGAAAAATCCACATCTAGGATCAAGCATGAAACCATGGACTCGCCGCCAGATACTGAAGTGGGGATTAATCGGCGCTGGAGTGACGAGTGCCGCGATCGCAGGACAAACCTGGATACGACAATCTACCTCTAGAGTACGCATTCCTGAGCTTCCAGAGACACCAACGGATCATTTTAACCCCATGTCCGTGTTGCGAGACTTTGAGTCTGGCACAATTAAACAGGAAAATGGACGCACAATTCGCGAATTTGAAATTGTTGCTAAAAATTCTACTCTCCAACTGAATAGCGCGGTTTCCTTCGTAAGTTGGAACTTTAACGATCGCGTTCCTGGACCCACCCTACGTGCCACTGAGGGCGATCGCATCCGGGTTATTTTCCGCAATCAAGGCGGACATTCCCACAGTATGCACTTTCATGGTACTCACCCATCGGAAATGGATGGGGTAAAACCGATACGCCACGGAAAGGAAACGATTTACGAATTTGAGGCTAAACCCTCTGGTGTCCACCTCTATCATTGCCACATTGCCCCTGTAACCCGCCATATCAGCAAAGGACTTTATGGCATGTTCATTGTTGATCCTCGTCAAAAACGTCCTCCGGCTGATGAAATAATTCTGGTGATGGGTGGATATGATATCAACAACGATAATCAGAATGAACTCTACGCCTTTAATGGTATCCCTGACTACTATTTAGACCATCCCATCCCCATCTATCAAAACCAACTCGTTCGCCTGTATCTGCTAAATATGATTGAATTCGATGCGGCGGCGACGTTTCATATTCATGCCAATCTGTTCCAGGTTTATCCCACCGGGCGCACCCTTACTCCCACTCTGGAAACAGATGTGATTACTATGGGGACGGCTGAACGGCATATCCTGGAATTTTCCTACTCCTACCCCGGTGAGTATATGTTCCATCCTCACCAAGATGCGATCGCCGAAAATGGCTGTATGGGTATGTTTAAGGTGATTCCTTTGTGAGCGATCGTTTTTTTTATATTTTATTGCTATAAATATCAATAGTTGAATATCAAGATGTGCTTATCCTAAACTCCAGTTGTTAAAACCTATTTAGGATTGCTATAGTATCAGAGCTGGCTAGAATAGTAAGGACTGAGGTTTGTGAAGCAGTTAATTTCTATAGGAACAGCTTTGTCTGTATTATTGCTTGTAACACCGAGTTCTTTTACAGCTCAGAACAACCCCAATACACCAAGTCAGAACAACCCGAATAGACCAAATTCAGGAGATCTGGAAAAAGAACTCACTAGTATTGCTGAATCTACACTTCGTTTAGAAAACGACATTTTAGTCAACGGTGATCCTGATTCTGCAATAAGGCGAAATCCAAATGCAGTTAGGACTCGTGCAGCTAATATTCAAAGGCGTATAGAAAGGAAGCAAGGGCTACACAGCTTTTTGAGAGGACGTAAGGTAGGATTTAGGGACTTTCAGACTAGGTTAGAGGTGACAAACTTTAGTGTTGAGAAAGATGTAGCTGTCTTAGATGCAGTAGAATACACATCTCTCTTTTATGATCTATCTATTATGGCTGAAGGTTCACCTGAGCAGAGTGAAGAGATAGTTAAGCACCGTTTTACATTTAATCTGCAAAACAACCAGTGGGAATTGGTTTCAGATGAGATCATAGATGCTCCTGGATCTACACGAGGTTCTTCTGAGGAAGTTATAGTTCCCCTTCCGGCCTCTCCTGATGTAGCTCCATCTGACCCGTTAGCACCTCCAACATCTGACTAATCTAGTTTGCCTTCGGTACTGAACTCATCAGTTCAGGATAGCAGATCGAAGATGCTTGACGATAGCAGCTCTGGTGATGAATTCAACAACTCTCCCGTTTTACTCACGCAAGCATCGTTAAATCGTCAAGCTATTATTCAGTAGACCTCTCCAGAAATGAGATTTCGACCTAGACAGCGTAAGGCTTTCAGCTTCTTTTTCGGAGATGTCCAGTACATTTACTTACGCTTTAACTGATGAGGTACAGTCTCTCCGCAAGATCCCCGACTTCTTGGAGAAGTCGGGGATCTGTCCCCTATCCTGGTAAGTATACGTTTCATTCCCACCGAGATGCGATCGCGGAAAATGGCTGTACGGGTATGTTTAAGGTGATCCCCTCCTGATCGAACATTATTTTTTTCTTGTTTATTGCAAAAGACTATCAATAGCTGTAGACTAAGAACCGTCCACCCAGTTATTGCAAAAAATTATTAACAATGTCATCAGTTCGTTTTCTATCCCTCACGGGTGCAGCCGCGACTCTAATTGCCCTGACAAGCTGTGGCAACCCACAAACCTCTACTCCGACAACGCCAGAGGCTAACGGTTCACCCGCAACGACTAGCCAAACTACGGCGTCACCCTCCACCGCCACGGATCAGCCGCAGGATATTGACTATATGACCACGTTAGGCTTAATGAAAGGGCATCTCTTGATAGCAAAGGAACTCCTAGATCAAGGAAAACCTGACCAAGCCGAACCCCATATTGGTCACCCGATTGAAGAACTCTATGCTGATGTAGAAACTCAGTTATCCGAACGCAATGTCAAAGACTTTAAACCCACACTAAACACATTGCATGATTTCGTTAAATCCAAACCCAATGCGCCGGAGATAAACACAGAATATAAAGCGGCGATGCAAGAGATTGATCAAGCAATTGAGGTATTACCCGCTTCTGAGCGTCAGTCTCCTGATTTTATCCTCCGTGTCATTAACCGAATGCTCAGTACCGTCGAGGAAGAATACAACGCCGCGATCGCCAATGACAAAATCGTGGAGACGATTGAATACCAAGACTCACGGGGATTTATCCTCTATGCCAACACCCTTTATCAAGACATTGCCGAGCAAGTGAGTCAGGAACATCCCGATGCGGCTCAAACCCTAGAATCAAGCCTGAACGAACTCCAGAACGCCGTACCCAGTGCAACTCCTCCAGCAACGCCAGTTATGACACCAGAGGAGGTATCCACCCTCATTCAAACTATTCAAAAAACCAGTCAAACCATCTCCTCGTCCCCATCTTAAGTAGAATGTCACAGACTTAAGGCTGGTAGTCTATCAAGGGTTTGGATATAAACTTAACGATATTAAGTTAGGGAAATAGCTCTCCAGCCCTGACAAATGACGAATGACAAATAACGAATGACGAATGACGAATGACGAATGCGTGAAGTCTTAACCGCAAACTCACTCAAATTAGCCCTCAACCGCAGAAATTTGCGGATGACTCCTCAAAGAGAGACGATTCTGCAAGTGTTTCAGGAACTACCCCCAGGTGAGCATCTTAGTGTCGAAGAATTGCATGATTGGTTAGAGGAGCAAGGAAAAAACATCAGCTTGTCCACCGTCTACAGAACCGTTAAGTTAATGGTTCGCATTGGTGTGCTGCGAGAACTGGAACTAGCAGAAGGACATAAGCATTATGAGTTAAATTATTCGGGTTTAAAACACCATCATCATCTTGTCTGTCTCCAGTGTCACCAAACGATTGAGTTCAAAGATTCGTCAATTTTAAAGATTAGTCAACAACAAGCCAGGGATGAAAACGTTGAACTGCTTGACTGCCAGCTTACCCTTCATGCGGTCTGCTTGGAGGCGGTACGGCAAGGGTGGCCCCTTTTGTTGCCAAGAAACTGGTCATGTCCCCGGTACGGGGATTGACAGCATATCAATCCTGAGCGTAAAAATCATGATAGTAATTTAAGTCAAGGGAACTTCAATTCCCGACGATTAAAGAATAGGTGTGAGGACATGAAACAATCCAGTCTACTGTGGAACTATGGAGTAGTGAGTCCGACAATATTGGCGGCAATACTTAGCGTGGGAGTTAGTGCGATCGCAACAGAAGTGGATTCGCCTCAAACACAAGCATCCATAGCCGTTCCAGCCAATCCAGACAACGAAACCTTTGCTCCACTAACACCGATCGCCCAAATTCCTGATAATAGCGGCGATTCCAGCGATAAGATTTTGGAACAAATTAACCACTACAGCAACGAGCCGAACGCTTTAGATCAAGTGACCAATGTCTCTCAGTTACGGGATGTATCGCCTGGAGACTGGGCGTATGAAGCCTTGCGATCGCTGGTTGAACGCTATGGTTGTATTGCTGGATATCCCGATGGCACCTACCGGGGGAACCGTGCGATGACTCGTTATGAATTTGCCGCCGGGTTAAATGCCTGTTTGCAGCAAATCGAACGGTTGATTGCGGGGACTAACGGTGTTGACGGGGGTGACTTGGAAACCTTGCAACGGTTGATTCAGGAATTTGAAGCCGAACTCGCCACCTTAGGAGCGCGGGTAGATAATTTAGAGGGACGAGTCGCCTTCTTAGAGGATAATCAGTTTTCCACAACGACCAAACTATCCGGTGAAGTCATCTTTGGTTTGGCGGGTGTAGCTGCGGGAGAGGATGTCAATGGAGATGATATCGATAATGTAACCATTTTTGGTCATCGCACCCGCCTGGAATTAAATACCAGTTTCACCGGAGAAGATGTACTCAGAACCCGACTACAAGCTGAAGGTTTAGGTTCTCTAACCGAACAGACAATTACACCTGAAGGCGATCTTTTCTTTGCTGGTGCAACGGATAGTGATGTTGTCGTTGATGCGTTACTCTATGATTTTCCCCTAGGTGAAAACACCCGTGTTGTCCTTGACGCCAATGCGGGTGCATCCGATGACTTTGCCAGCACGGTTAATCCTTTCCTGGATGGTGATGGGGGTAGTGGGGCGTTGTCTCGCTTTGGGACAAGGCATTCTATCTATTATTATCTGGATGGTGCAGGTATCGGGATTAATCACGCATTCGGTGACAAGCTAGAACTCAGTGCAGGCTATTTAGCGAGTGAGGCGGCTGATCCTGGAGACGATACTGGCATATTCAATGGTCCTTATGGGGCGCTTGCCCAGATCCTGTTTAAGCCCAGCGATAGACTGAATATTGGGTTAACCTATATTCACGCCTACAATCGAGACACCGATACTGGAAGTCAGCTAAGCAATTTTCGCAGCTTTACCGAAGACGCGATCGGTAATGCTGTCCCCACGTCTAGCAATTCTTATGGTGTAGAACTATCATGGCAGTTAAGCGATCGCTTTGCCCTTGGCGGTTGGGTAGGCTACACCCAAACCACAACCCTTTCGACACTGGGGGGACAAATTGATCGCGGTGACTTGGATATTTGGAATTGGGCAGTTAGTTTAGCTTTCCCCGATTTAGGCAAAGAAGGAAATGTTGCCGGGATTTTGGTGGGGATGGAACCGAAAGTTACTGATTCTAGCGTTAATATTCCAGGAATCGATACCGAGGATGAGGATACCTCGCTGCACATTGAGGCATTTTATCAGTATCAGCTAACTGATAACATTGCCATTACACCGGGAATCATCTGGCTCACGGCGCCTGATCACGATAATGATAATGAAGACATTGTAATCGGGGCTATCCGCACCACCTTTAGCTTTTAACTCACATCTTGCCCCATTCAAGGTTAAGCCAAATTGTATTGGCGTTACCCTAATACCAAATCCGGGTTAGCTACCCCCGTTATAACCTAGTCCGCGCAGGCGGACTTTGTTTGTGTAGCCGCGATTTCAATCGCCTCCTCTTGCTCCTCAGACGCGCCATGGCACGTCTCTACATCCTTCCCACGCCTTTATAAAGCGTATGTAAAAATAACCCCTGGACTCAATCGAGCCAAATTCATAACTTTATCTTATAGAAAATGGCTGAAGCAGGAATCAATATTAAAATGCTTGCCTATTACTGAGAGGCATAGTAACAACCAGTAACGTTTTCTCTGGAATTTTTAAATAACTAACACATTATAACACTTGAATGAGAAATCTGCCATCATGCACCTCCTTTTTCTTTACAAAATCTTCATGTAAATAAGGATTTATATTGATGTAAAAAAATAAATTTTTGATGAAGTAAAAGAGATGTATAACATATTGACTTTAAAACGATTTATTCTAGAAATAGATAAATAATAATTTCATTGGCAGGACGAAAAAATGAAACGTCTCGCTCAAACCGCTGCATCAGTTACAATCATTGCCACGGCAACGATTAGCTATTTACCCAATAGAGCCGAGGCAATCACATTCAATAGTGGAGGAAACGCTATTGAAACAAGCGCCATTAAACAAGGCTCCCTGAGTAAGCTAATGTTTGATTTAGCGCCAATGGCTGTTAATGGAGGCAAGTATTCTGGGCAGAATGCCTCATTTTCATTGCAGACCTACAATAATAACGTAGTCATTGATGCTGTTGCCGCGAGTGACGTCAATTCTCTCTTGTCTGATTTACAAGGATTAGGATTGCAAAATGCTTCGATATTTGGCTCCTTTGTGTCAGGGATGCTGCCGATTGATGCTCTCGCGTCTGTGGCGCAGTTAGAAAGCTTAAAATTTGCTAAACCAACCTATAAACCTATAACCAATGTCGGCAAAACAACCAGTCAGGCTAATGTCGCCTTACGTGCAGATATAGCGCGTGAGCAGTTTGGTGTAGATGGAACCGGGGTGACGATTGGAGTTTTATCGGATAGCTTTAATTTTTCTGGTACAGCCGCCGAGGATGTGGCGAATGGAGATTTGCCATCGGGTATTCAGGTGCTCAAAGATTTACCCAATGATGGGAGTTTAGGTGATATCTTTGGTATCGATGAAGGTCGTGCCATGATGCAACTGATTCATGATGTGGCTCCGGGTGCGGATTTGGCATTTCACACGGCGGCGTTTAATGAAACCGATTTTGCCCAAGGGATTCTGGCACTCGCCGATGCGGGTGCGGATATTATTGTCGATGACATCTTTTACCCCACTGAGCCAATGTTCCAAGATGGAGTCATTGCTCAAGCGATTGATACTGTCGTTGCTCAGGGTGTTTCCTATTTCTCGGCGGCGGGTAATGATGCTCGACAGTCTTATGAAAGTGCGTTTAATGGCAGTAATCTGTTTGAGGAGTTAGTCGGCGGTGAATTTCATGATTTTGATTCAGGTGCAGGCGTTGATATTTTCCAAAGTTTGACGATTCCTGAGAATAGCGGATTTGGCATCTCGTTCCAGTGGGATTCCCCGTTCTTTTCGGTGAGCGGTGGTGCAGGTTCTCTTAACGATCTGGATATTTTCCTGTTTGATCAGTCAGGAACGAATATATTGGCAAGCAGTGTTAATCAAAATGTGGGGAATGATGCGGTTGAATTTTTCTCGTTCTTCAATGATGGCTCATTAGGAACCGATACGTTTAACTTAGCGATATCAAAGGTAGAGGGTTTAGATCCTGGATTGATGAAGTATATCTTGTTTGGCGAGGGTACGCTGAACGAGTACGATACTGCCAGTGGAACGGTATTTGGACATCCTAATGCTAGGGGAGCAGAAGCTGTTGGCGCGGCGTTTTATCAGGATACACCCGAATTTGGTGTTGATCCAGCTTTATTGGAGCCATTTTCCTCAGCAGGACCCACGCCGATTCTGTTTGATAGGGCGGGTAATCGCTTGGCAAATCCGGAGATTCGCTTGAAGCCAGAGATTATTGCGGCTGATGGAACGAATACAACTTTTTTCCCACCTGCTTTCTTAGATCCTAGAGATCCCGAAGGTGATGGGTTTCCCAACTTCTTTGGTACGTCGGCGGCGGCTCCCCATGCGGCGGCTGTGGCGGCTTTAATGTTGGACGCTGCGCCGGATATGAGTCCAAGTGAAATTTATCGTATATTGGAAACAACTGCTCTGGATATGGAGAGTCCTGGTTTTGACTTTGACAGTGGTTTCGGGTTAATTCAAGCCGATCGCGCTGTAGCCGCTACTGTTCCGGAACCGGGTTCGGTGTTAGGTTTGCTGGTATTCGGTACTGTGGGGATAGGTGTTCGATTATTAGGGAAGAAGCCTGATTGATACTCCCATCGCTGAAAGCGAGGTTTTCTCAGGATGGTGCAAGATTTAAAACGAATGGCATTGGCTTAAAGCTGGTGGGCAATGCCCACCCTACGGTATATCAAGGGTTACGGCGATTTCACAATGCTGACTGGAGCGTGCCATTGGAGTTAAAACGGGTTGAATTAATCATGCGCCAACTGAAAATCCCTCTGATCATGTTTGTTTGTTGTCTACTCGTCAGTTGCGAGAACAACCCTCCAAACCCGACAGATACATCACCTGTGTCTTCTCCAGATGCACCATCGGCGCAGCCATCATCCCCTGACACCTCACCCAGCGAAAGTCCTACGATTGATCCGTCTAAATCAACTCAATCGGCTCAAACCCAACGGATATCTGCAAAGGGGATTGGAGTGGCGCAAGTGGGGATGACGCTGGGTGAACTGAAAGAATTGCTGGGAAATCAAGCTGAGTTTCAGGTGATGTCACCCTTTATGGTCGATTTTGATGCGATCGCGATCGTTCAAGAAGGTAAACCGCAATACTACATCTTGTATCCGGCGGGAATACCGATGAGTGACGACGATATCATTGAGGCGCTAGTTACAGACAATCCCAATTATCAAACGGCTGAGGGTGTTGGACCCGGAACCCCCCTCAAGCAAGCAGAAGAGGTTTACGGAGAAGCGACTCTTACCTATAGCACCGTTAACGAGTCGCGGGAATACGTCAAATTTGCTCAACACCCGTCTCCTGACATGACGTTTCGGCTTGGTGCAGCGAATAATGATAGCTTGGCTGGGGTCTATCCCTCACCCCAAAAGGAATTTAACCAGACGAAGGAGTATAAGGATACGGCAACGATTCGTTTTGTCGAAGTGTATTGCTCAAAGGATTGTCCCGTACAACCTCTGCCCAATTGACAGATACAGCAGTTTGCTCTGCTATGCGGTACATTGTCGATCCCCCTCGCATCCCCGTGCAATAAAAGCGAAGCATCCTCTGGTTCCCCCCTACAAGAGCTATGCATTACTCACATCTTTCTTAACATGAATTCCCTTGACAAAAGCAGTAGTTTTGGGGGAGAGTAAAAGCCTCTTTCTGGGCAATGTCATGGAGTCGTCGCAGACCTTGCCAAATAGTTTTAACCCCCGGTTCGCCATCATGAGAACGGGCTAAGAACCCGCCGAGTTAGTCCATCGGTTATTTTTCTCTGACTTATTCAGCAAGCCCTACATTAGCTGATCCAATTATTTTGACCCTAAGCGAAGCCGAAGGGTTTGCAGCAGTAGCCCAAATACCTAGATTTACCTATAATCGACAAGCGAGGTTTTCACTTAAAAATCTCGCTTGTCGATTATTGTCTATAGGGGAAGCCGCCGCCGTCAAGGGAGTGTCGATAGACACCTTGAGGCGATGGGAAAAAGAAGGAAAGATTCAGTCGGTGCGAACACAAGGAGGGCATCGGCGTTACGATATCGATACACTTATTGATTTCAAGGAAAACCGCAAAACGATTGCCTACGCTCGTGTTTCAAGCCATGACCAGAAAAATGACTTAGAGCGACAAGCCTTGCTACTATAGATTTTTAGGCGGTCATGACTCAAGCCCAATCCCGCACTTATGTCACGACAACAACCAACCGTGGGGCGGTTGCGTTTTTGAATGACGCGGCGACTGTCGGCTATGATGCCAAGATTGATTCCTTGAAGTTGCTCTTGGAGCAAACCCCTCCGAGTAAGTCAAAGCTGAATACTAAGCTACAGCAAAACCACGACATTAATAAGCGACAAGCGAACAGCATCATCGCTTACGTTGAAGGTGCAGTTAAGTCGGCTAAAGTTTGTCGTCGCAATCACTTAGAACAACTTCAGGGTAAACTCAAACACACAACCGAAGTCCAGCCAGAATTTAGAAAAGAAAATCAAAGCACACTCCGATTACCTACAAGCCGTAGAACAGGTGAACCGAGGGGAAAAGAAGAAAGTTCCCAAGTCCCTCAAGCTTAACCTATCGATTCATTCAAAAAAGTCTAACGGAGTGGGAAATCCATATCACCTTTGATGTCGAACCGGCACCCAGGATAACTGCCCCCGTTTCTTGGGGAGCTATTGGTGTAGATCTCAATCCCAACTGTATCGGCTGGGCGATGACTGACTTTGACGGAAATCTGGATGGCTTTGGTCAATTCAAGGTTAATATCCAGTCTCAACCTAAAGGACGTACTGAGGCTCTCTTGGTTGATGTCGTAACCCAACTGACAAACCTCGCCCTAGAACATAAGCGCCCCATCGTTGTCGAAAAGCTCGACTTTAGCGATAAGAAAAAACGGTTGCGCGAACTAAATGCAAGGGCTCGCCGTATGCTGAGTAACTTGGCTTACTCAAAATTTCTTAAACTTCTATTAGCTAGATGCTTCAAACTGGGCATCCAAGTGATTGAGGTCAATCCGGCTTACAGTAGCTGGATTGGATTGATTAAGTTCATGTCTACTTATGGAATGAACTCTGCCACAGCTGCTGCCTTTGTGCTAGCGCGACGTGGGATGTTTTTATCGGAAAGACTGCCAGCCAGAACCGCCTACCAAGGAAGGGAACCACGGAAGCACGTCTGGTCACACTGGCGGTTGGTGGCGAAACTCCTCAAAGGTTCGTCTCGCCACTCCTTTTACCAGCCTAGACTAACAGTCTACTCGCTTGTTACGCTCTGCTGCGGATGGGGAATCACCGGATGAACCGTCATCGGCTACTGTCAATCCCTTCGGGGAGCTTAGAGAGGTCGGTGAGAATCCGACGGGAAGTCGTTAGTACCGCATGACGGCGTATCTTGCATAGGTTTGCACAGATATTTTTGAGCGGTTAATCAAAACTCAAAACTTTCCTTCCCTGTCCCCTGATGCACCGTTTTCACCCATTTCAATCGCTTGGGACGCACGGACATGCGAGCGGTTGTAGCTGACATTACCACCATCCAATGCATCATATAAAGAACACCGCGCACTGTTTGCAAAACATTGAGAAATAAACTGCCGATTGTCAAGGGTTGATCCCGTTGAATCCGACGCAATCCCGTAAACATGGCAATAAACGACAGCGTAAGCGCTAATCCAGTAATCGGACTATACAGAGGTAAACGACTACGAAGCAGCGCCATTAAACAATCCGGTATAGCCGCCGTTGGCAATAGGTACTGAATAATTAAAAATGAGAATAAATCGATGGTTTTGCTCAAACCCAGACGATTACTAGCAATCAAACGCCAGTAGTCTAAATAACGCTGATATCCCCCCTCTGCCCAACGACTCCGCTGATGCCAGAGGGAGAGGGTGCTAATCACACCTTCTTCATCCACCGCCGGGAATTCTAGGAAACGAATATCCCATCGATCCAGGTGCAGACGTATGGTTAAATCCAGGTCATCGGTAATTGTTTGCTCATTCCAGCCGCCACAGCGTTCTAATGCCGCACGACGCACAAACTGACCATTTCCCCGGAGTTCACCAATCCCACCAATGGCAGTTCGTTGGTTTTGGAAATAGCTATCTAGTGCCATTTCTGCCATCTGTCCTTTTGTCCAGAAATTCAGACGCCCATTCGCGATCGCTTTTCGCACTTGTACCGCCCCAACTCTCGACTGGTTAAAGATGGGCAACACTCGCCGCAGTAGATCTTGAGTGACATGAGCATCGGCATCAAATACACCAATAACGTCTCCTTTGATCAAGGGTAATACTTGATTTAATGCCCCCGATTTACCGCCTGTGGCGTTAGCATCGCGATGAAATACATTTAACTGATCGTATTCTGCCGCCAGTTGATCTAAAAGGATGGGGGTTTTATCCGTACTGTGATCATTAATTACCCAGAGTTCGCAGCGTTCCTGGGGATAATCTAAGTTACACAGCATCCTCACCAAGTTCTGAATTACCGCCTCTTCATTTTTGGCAGCCACCAGTAAAGACACAAACGGAAAATCAGCCGGATTCTCCCCCTGTAGCAGTTTCGGCACTCGTATGGGTCGCGCCACTAATACCCGGATCGCCTGAATCCCTAACAGTGCGGTTAAACCAAAGACTAACCAATACCCCCAGGACAGTAGATGCAGAGTGATCGTCCCACCCCAAATCAGGGTTAGCGCCAACGCCGCTTTGCGTCGTCGCCCTTCGAGTCCCTGAAAGAAAAAGTCGCTCTCAAAATCATCTTCAGACCACTCAGACAGCAGAGAGCTAAGGGGATCAAGCTCACTGCTATGATTATTCTCTGTCCAGGAGTTCTCTGGCATACGCTCCTTGATTTCTCCACCCACGCAAATTGTATCTAATTGTATCGTATTTCGTTAATTTTTTTATACTTTGAGGAGTATGCTTTAGTATTTTAGCGTTTGCTGGTTCTGCATGGGTGAGGATATAGGGTTTGTATGGTGATATCGTTTCTGAGTACAGCAGCATGGGGACTGGGTTCTGTTCTCTGGGTGGAACTAATCCGCGACTTCTATCACGTCTTGTCCCATCATTGGACACCGTTATATCGGTTGCACGTTTGGCACCATCGGGTGTTCAAGCCGGATTTAACCCCGGCTAGTGAGCAAATTTATCGCCAAGCCCATTGGTACAATGATTTACCCGAATCCCTGGTGATGTTGCTGTTTAGCCTAGGGCTGTGGGGAGTCGCCTATATCTGGAGTGAACCCCATTGGGCGGCGTTGGCGGGTGTCCTTTATACGGTAAGCTTTTTAGGAAGTGCGATCGCGCGAGGGAGTGGACTCTCTGGTGCGGATGAACTAACCGACTTAACCCATCGTCCGGGACAATTCTTGACTCCCCCCTCAAACTGGACAGTGAATCGCCCCTATCATTGGCGACATCACTTTGATAACCAAAAGGCGTATTATTGTGGCACATTGACCTTCGTCGATAAACTTATGGGTACTGCGCTATCCCTGAAAGGTAAAACGGTAGCGGTTACTGGGGCGTCTGGCACATTAGGGCGATCGCTATTGTATCAGTTGCACCAGCGCGGGGCTAAAGTGATCGGGTTAACCTCGAAGTCAGACCCAATTATTTTAACCGCAGCGGGTGAACCGCTATCGGTGAAAACGATAACCTGGCAAGTGGGACAGGAATCTGAGATTGCGGCTGAGTTAGAATCCGTTGATATATTGATTCTCAATCATGGAATTAACGTTCATGGAGAAAGAACCGCTGACGCGATCGCCAAATCTTATGAGGTGAATACATTCTCCAGTTGGCGGTTATTAGAATTATTTTTGCAGACGGTTCGCACCAATCAAGATATTGCCCGCAAGGAAGTCTGGGTGAATACCTCAGAAGCCGAAGTCAGTCCCGCTGTCAGTCCTCTGTATGAATTAAGCAAACGGGCATTAGGGGATTTCGTCACATTACGCCGTCTCGATGCGCCTTGTGTAATCCGCAAACTGATTTTAGGACCATTTAAGAGTAATTTGAATCCCATTGGTGTTATGTCGGCGGATTGGGTGGCAAAACAAATTGTTAATTTAGCGGTGCGAGATGTCCGGAATATTATCGTTACGATTAATCCGCTAACGTTTTTGGCATTTCCGATTAAAGAGTTTTTTGTCAGTTTATATTTCCGAGTCTTTAGTCACAAGGCGTCATCATTATAAATAATGACTTCATTGTTTCCTAAGCCATGACTCACATCAGTTCCATATTTCTGTAGGGTGCGTTAGGCGTAATTGTGGGTAATCATGAGTCGGTTAATGTAAATGTCGCCGTAACGCACCATGATGACTACGAGGAGGGGGGAGGACAGCGGATGCTTCGCTTTTGTTGCATGGGAGAAGGGGAATCTGATTCTCTTGCTCCCCTCTCCCCGGCGTGGGAGAGGGGCTGGGGGAGAGGGGTTGAGCTTAAGTTGACACCAATGCATGTCTGTGCGCCCCTACGATTTCTTTTCTGTTGCCAGATAGATCCATCTTCATGCAATCTTCACAATAACGCCAAAATCCTGGTTGTTCGATGAAGATTCGATGAAGCTAATGTATCACGTTGATCATGGATTTACAGCCGAACGATGTTAACTCCGTGAATGACGGGCGATTGAAATAGGCGCTGGCATTTTGTGCATAAGAGTCTCAGTTCTGGGAAATATAACAATCTAGGATACAATCCTGTCAGAGGGAAATCCCGTATTTTTACCTAAACCTCAGGTGCGTCCCATTATTGCCATGGAAAACTCAGCCTACGAGTATCAAGTTGGGGGGTGTCTCCCTATTGATGCTCCTACCTACGTGGTTCGACAAGCTGACAATCAACTCTATGAAGCACTGAAAGCTGGCGAGTTCTGTTATGTCCTCAACTCCCGCCAGATGGGGAAGTCTAGCCTACGGGTTCGCACGATGCAGCGCCTGAAGCAGGTGGGGATTGCCTGCGCTGCCGTTGATCTGACCGCGATCGGATGCCAAAATATTACCCTAGAACAGTGGTATGCGGGTATTGTCTACACCTTGGCTGGCAGCTTTGATCTCATGGATGCCAGTGAACTGGAAGCTTGGTGGTCTACGCGCAAGCATCTCTCGATCGTACAACGGTTTGGCACATTTTTTGATGAGGTATTACTTCAAGCAATCCCGCAAAACTTAGTCATCTTTTTCGATGAAATCGATAACGTTCTCCGCTTAAAATTTCCGGTGGATGACTTTTTCGCCGCGATCAAATCATGCTACAATCAGCGAGCCACTAATCCTAACTATCAACGCCTCACCTTTGCTCTGCTTGGCGTCGCTACACCATCTGATCTCATTCAAGATAAATACTGCACCCCATTTAATATTGGTCAGGCAATTGAACTTTCGGGGTTTCAGCTCAAAGATATTCAACCCTTAGCCGAGGGATTTGCCGGAAACGTTAGTCATCCCGATATAATTCTCCAAGAAATTTTAGCCTGGACAGGGGGTCAACCGTTTCTCACCCAAAAACTGTGTAAATTAGTCAGTCACTCTATTGAGAAACAAAGACATTCTCCTAAAACTAGGGAAACCTGGCAAGCTAATCCATTCAAAAAAATTTTTCTGGGACTAAATGGTAAAGCTAAAGTCTCAGCTTGGATTGAACACCTGATTCAAACCCAAGTCATTGAAAATTGGGAAGCCTTTGATGAACCCGAACATTTAAGAACGATCCGCAATCGCTTGCTCAAATGTGGGCAGCGTCATCCGGAAATTATTTATATCTACCAGCAAATTTTACAAGATGGACAAATTACGGCGAATGACAGTCGTCCCCAAATGGAATTGCGGTTGACTGGATTAGTGGTCAAGCAGAATAGTCAACTACAAGTTTATAACCCGATTTACCAGTCTGTCTTTAGTGAACAGTGGGTGCAGCAGATTCTTCCTAGTCTACCTCAACCTGTTTCCTTCGCGAAACAAAATCACGAGGGAGAGCTTAACTTAGACACCCTAGCCGAACGTCTCTACAAACACTTAATAGACTGCTTAAAACGGGAATCTCCGGAGCAAATGATTGAGCGTTTTCATCAGTTGTTTATCCATGGAATCGACTATTCAGACCAAAAAATTTTAGATATACTCTACAGAATTACCGCCTCTAGACGAGCGGATAAAGAGTTTAAATATATCATTTATCGCTGCTGTCACATTCTGGTGAACCGTTGGCAAATGACGCCTAAAGAACATGTAGCGATCAACAAGTTGCTAGATCTGTTCCAAATTAGCCACCAGCCCACCACTAGCCGTTTGCGACAACTCGTACAAACCTTTATCAATTCAGAAGAATATCGAGCCTTAGAACGTCTCAGGGTAGTGGTGGATGAGCCAACATCTACAGAAAACTCTTCTAAATGGGAACGGAAGAAATTAGCTGAGTTAATTGGGCGATATCCATTCTTATTTTCCTATTGTCTATTGAGTCAAGACTGTTCCGAGGAAGCTCAGCAAACCATCCAAAAACTGCAAGCGGAAAAACAGCAACAGTTGGAAGATGAACTGTGGCAGTATGCAACCTATCTAGTCAAGGGAAGCGTATCTCCTACTAGAATGAGGAAGCCATTGGTAAAAAATCCTACCCTATTGGATGATGAAGAATTGCATCTGGCACTGCGGCAGTTTGGCGGAAAAGCCAAGAATTCCTATGCCTACTGTGAGGCACAAAATTTTCTACACCGCACATTGAAAACACCTTCGTATTCTCTGTTTAAAGACAATTTATATCAGTATATCATTGCATCAATTGATCCGAGCTATGGACAACATTACTTTTATGGATTGTTAAATAAACACCTGGCTAATACGCTAACTGAATATAATCAGAATAAACTGGACAAGTTCCTGATCAAGAAAACATGCAGCCAGTTGTTTAATTTACTCATCGTCGAAAGTCCAGAAAAACCAGAACATTATTGGTTTGATGATTTAGTCGTTAATCTGGGTTCGCTACAAATGACAGTTTTGTTGCTTAAACTGGTTTTGTTGTCTCCATCCGAAATTCGCCCCGACTTGGAAAAACGCATGGCTATTTTATTCAATCACTACGAATCAAAACCGATGGGAGATATCCCCTCTCTGGTTAAGTCGATGGAAAATTTGAATGTTGCTTTTGTGGTCAATTTTGGCTTCAGAGATTTTTCATTGCTTAATAAGTATTGAATGTAAATTTACTGTTTTTTGACGAATAACCAATGACCAATCACTATAACCGTCTACAGAGAATCCAACGCAACTCTAACGGCGGTCTTCCCTGGTTTAAGGGAAACACATTGTACCCCAAACACCAATTAATAAACTAACTGGTGGGGGGCCAAGCTATTTCGGGTAAATGTTCGCGTTCGTACTCTAACACAGATTCATCGGACACTAATTCTATCGGCAAGCGTTCCATCGCTTTGGCTAATTCTTGGCGGGTAAACAGACAAGACCATTTAGCTTGGGAAACTTGTTGAGTGACTGACTTCGCGACTGAAAATATCACCAAGAATTACCCTGACAGGTAAATTAGATCCTTGGACAATGGTTTGTAATTGATTCGCAAAGACTGGCGCTAACTCAACCGCATCAACCGGATAACCAAGTTTCGCTAAAGGGAGAGTATTGCGACCCGCCGCCGCACTTTTGGTACAAAAAAGTCCGAATCGTTAACAATTTTTAATTACCCATGACCGTAGTAGTTCATTCACTTGGTCGGGAACCTCATCATGGGGACAATGACCGGCTTGGAGATAGTATTCTGTAAGTTGGGGATAATACTGACGAAACTTTGCTCCCCGTTCTTTGGCATTCATCCAGGGATCACCTTCTCCCCACAAGAGTAATAGGGGACAGCGTAATTGGGAAAGTAGTACATCGATTTTTTCCCCTTGGGGCGATTTGAAGACAGAGGCGAAGACTTTATGCGCTCCGCGATCGCACGAGGGACGATAGATATCATCTACCAGTTGGTCAGTAATGGCGCTGTGATCTAAATAGACTTGCTTGAGGGTTCTGCGAATGATCGCCCGTCGCCGCAGGTACTGAAACAGAAGGAAACTCGCCCAAGGTTGCAATAAGAGCGATCGCGTCAGGTTCTTAAACCCCTTTTGCCCTGAATTTGCGGACTCTGGAACCTTCGTCTCGGTAAAAGGACCGGCACTATTGAGCAACACCACCCCCGCAGCCGTATCCGGACGTTGCGCCGCAACACACAGCGCACAATAGCCGCCTAAGGAGTTCCCTGCCAATACTACAGGCTGACCAATCACCTGGGTGATAAAATCATGCAACTGATCGCGCCACAACTCCCCACTATATTGCCAGTCTGGTTTAGCGGATCGTCCAAACCCCAATAAGTCAATTGCCCAAACTTCAAAGTCTTGTTGGAGTTCAGCCATATTCTTGCGCCAGTGATCCGTCGATGCACCAAATCCGTGGATCAGTAACAGAGGGGGGTGTTGCGATCGCCTCTCACCCGCTTTGACGTAGTAAATCGACTGTCCTCGCCACTGCCAATAGATGCCAGGAATAGTAGCCGTTGCTGCAACGGGGGTCGCCTGCATGGTTCTCGATAATGTTAAGTAACGTTAACTAATCTTAATATAGCGTAAGCGTTAAGAAATAGGATCACCAAATGAGTGAAGACTTAGAAGCACTGGCGTGCCAACCTTTTCTGGTCGTTCTGCTACCAGTCGCCGTACTATTACGGCTAGTGTTAATCGTACTGGCTACCAGAAAATGATGTCAAACTGGATTTATAAAGACCCCGAGTTACCAGAGCGTTAACTGCTGGTGTTTTTGAGAATCAGTGGATAGTTGCACATCAACGTTCTCCGTCGATTTTTGCAGATGCGGCGACACGTTCAACGCCGCTAACTGAGGAATGGCTATGCGACTCATCTGGTAATACTCTGTATATCGCTCAATTCCGATACAGCAAACGCCTACGGCTTCTGCGGCGGCGACTGTTGAACCTGAACCCATAAAAGGGTCAATTAGAATACCTTCGCCTAAGGGTAAAACAGCATGAACAAGTTGGCGTAAAAACGACTGGGGTTTTAAACTAGGGTGATTCGCAATCTCCCGTTCTTGACGCGGAGTCCGTTCACTAAAAATAACATCATTAAATGGATTTCCGTCCGGTGTTCGTCGTAAGCCTCCTGTTTGAAATTCTCGCAAACAGTCACTCACTTTCATTCCTGATGGGATAGGTTTTCGCAGAATTCCCCACGGTTCATAACATCCTCTGGGCATAGATGATACATGAGGAAACTCCTGTTCAGCATTTTTCGGGCGATCGCCGCCGCGCAGTGTTCTCACTAAACGAATTAATTCACCGCGAAATTCTAACCCACCTTCAACGAGTGCCGAAAAAACTAATTGAGACAGAAAAGCATTACTGGCAACAAAGACATGACCCCCAGGACGTAATACCCGCACGACTAATTTTGACCACTCAATAAAGAAACATTTCAATGTGGTTCGTTCCTTCTGAGTCAGTGCGGTAAATCGTGGCAAAGGTGAACGTTGATGTCCATCATAAGACGGTGGAATTCTCCAAATTCCTCCTTTACCATTGCTTCTTTTCTTAATTTGCTCAATGTCATATTCTTTTACACCATAAGGTGGATCAGTTACGACTCCATGAATGCTATTTTCCGGTATCTGTGCCAACCAGTCGAAGCAGTCTGCATATAAAATGAAGGAGCCACCTATGGTTTCTGAATTGTAGTTGAACGCCAGGGAATGCATTATTTTACGTTCTTTAGTTATACATCAAGACTATGATAATTGTGGGATTGAGTCAACGTTTTGGCATTTCAATAATTACCCCACGCTGTAACTCATAGCGGCATTCATAGATTTCTGGTAGCTGGGATGAATATACCCGCCAAGTTTAATCATCTAGACATTATACCGGATAACCAGCCTATTATAGAAAAGACTCTCTTGTAAGTTAAGGAGAAGCAATCATGCAAATCACGCTCGAACTTCCTGACGACATCGCCAATCAACTACAACTACAACCTGCCAACATTTCCCACCGAATTTTAGAACTTATCGTGGCTGATAACTATCGCCAAGGACACATTGGAGCCGCCCAAGTGCGCCAGATGCTCAACTTCTCATCCCGGTGGGAAACTTATGAATTTCTAAAGCGTGAAAAAGCCTACTTGCCTTACACGGAAGACGACCTAGAGCAGGATTCACAAGCGATTCGCAATGTTTTATCCCAAGAATGATTATTGTCTCCAATACCTCCCCAATCAACTACCTCATCTTGATTGGTTACATCCATCTTTTGCCCGAATTATTTCAACAAATCATTATTCCCAAAACCGTTTACCGCGAATTGTCTGATGCATCTGCGCCCTCACCTGTCCAAAATTGGATTGCCACTCCACCTGATTGGCTCAAAATCCAGCCTGTCAACCAACCTTCGGATACAATTCTTGATCTACTCGATCCCGGAGAACGAGCCGCTATTATTCTAGCCCAAGAAATCAACGCAGATTTACTGTTACTTGATGATATGAAAGCAAGGCGTACCGCGACAGAAAGAGGGTTTGCCATTACGGGTATCTTAGGAATTCTAGATCAAGCAGCAACGATGAAATTGATCGATCTACCTGTTGCTGTTCAAAGCCTTCAGAATACATCTTTTTGGGCTTCCGACAACTTGTTTCAAAAGTTGTTAGATAAGCACTCCTATTTTTGAGAGAAAAAGCTTTATAAAAAGAGCGAGGCATTGGGAGAACTTGAGTTTAAACGATAAACTATACGTCACTTTACGTTATTTAGTCACACATTAAGACTATTAGGATTGTGGGATTGAGTCAAGATTCGGCTATCTCTACTCGCCAAATCGGGTGATGGCGATCATAATTGTTGAGTAATATAAAGAAAAAGCTAAAATGGGGAACCGTACCCCGGCAACTATTTTTTTGTAAACACTTGAACGAGAGGGAGATTCTAGCCTTGTCTGTGGAAACAATTGAAAAGCGTTCAACATCAACTGTTCGGAAACCCGCACCTCGCTATCGTGTTTTGCTCCACAATGATGATTTCAACCCGATGGAATATGTGGTGCAAGCCTTGATACAGACGGTGCCAAGTTTGACTCAGCCGCAAGCGGTCAATATTATGATGGAAGCCCACAACTCAGGAATTGCTCTAGTCATTACCTGCGCTTTGGAACATGCAGAGTTCTACTGTGAAACGTTGAAGAATCACGGCTTAACCAGTACGATTGAACCGGATGAATAGGGAGACGTAAGTCCTGAACATTTTAAGACAAAACCTCCCGAAATTAGCTCAATACCCAGCACCTGTGCGGCTGGGTTTGTTTGTTTTTACCCTAGGACTATTTTGGTTACCCTTAGCTGCGCCAATCTACCTTTTGCTTGATGACTCAAACCTCGTCACTATTCTAACGATGGCGTTATTGTTTGGGGAATTTTTAGGGCTACTACAAGTTTGGGGACGCTTTGTTTATGGAGAACCTCAACTGTTAAAGCAGTATGGGTTATACATCTCTCGGCGCAATGGAATAGACTGGCTCAATGGATTAAGTATTGGTTTATTATTTACCTTAAGTTTGTTTGCGTTAGAGGGGGGATTAGGATGGCTAACGTTTCAACCTCCTCCAGAACAATTGGGGCGGATTATTTTAGAAGGATTGGTTAGCGCTTTGGGTATTGGCTTGGCTGAGGAGTTAGTCTTTCGGGGTTGGTTATTAGATGAGTTGGAGCGAGACTATTCTCATAAACTATCTCTTTGGGCAGATGCGCTAATTTTTGCCACACTGCATTTTCTCAAACCCCTCGGAGAAATTATTCGCACGTTACCAGGATTTCCAGGATTAGTGCTGTTGGGATTAACTTTAGTTTGGGCAAAACGAGGACAAGGGCGTTTGGGTTTACCCATTGGGTTACATGCGGGGTTAGTTTGGGGCTATTACATAATTAATGTGGGACAATTAGTGCAGTATTCGGGTCAAGTGTCTCCTTGGATAACCGGAGTAGATAGTAACCCGATCGCGGGAGTCATGGGGTTAGCCTTCTTGATGGTGCTGGCTTTGTGGATCAGGGCGCGGGCTGTGAATTAAGCGATCGCGCCCTAGCGCCCCAGTTGCTCCTATTCTATGCCCGTCCGTTAATCTTCATCTAGATCATCATCTTCCTCGTCATCATAGTCATTATCATCAGCACCCATCAATTCAGTGATTTCCTCTTCATCATCACCGCTCTCCTTCTCGCTAGGATCACGCGCCAGCAGACGATTCGTTGATTCTAACCACTCTAAAACTGAGGTTTCACGGGGAACGGAAATGACTGGAGCTAGTTGCTCACGAGATTCTTCACGCAAAGAAGGATTATACATAATTAATTTCAGTAAGTTGATAAAAATGATACCATATTTAACGGTGGATTGTCAGGACTACAGATGGTTAACAAAGCCACGTTATTAGAAGCGATCGCGGGAAAAAATCGGGGGTTATTGGCAACGGACACTGAAAAAACAGCGATTTTGGCAGCCGTTGCCCAATTAGAAGACCGCAACCCTACGCCACGTCCACTGGAAGCGCAGGAGTTGCTGGAAGGGAACTGGCGATTACTCTACACAACCAGTAGCGATTTGTTAAATCTGGGTCGGTTTCCCTTGTGGCAATTGGGTCAAATTTACCAATGTGTTCGCACCGCCGACGCTAAAATTTATAACATTGCCGAGGTTTCCAGTTTGCCTTACTTAGAGGGAATTATCAGTGTAGGAGCGCGGTTTGAACCCGTTTCCCAACGCCGCGTTAATGTCAATTTTGATCGGTCGGTTGTCGGATTAAAACGCTTAATTGACTATAAATCTCCGACTAACTTTATCCAGCAAATTGAAACGGGTAAAAAATTTAAGGCGCTTGATTTTAATATTGAAAGTCGAGAGCAACGGGGCTGGTTGGAGATTACCTATCTCGACGAAAATCTGCGGATTGGACGAGGGAATAAAGATAGTGTATTTGTCCTTAGCAAACCATGAATGCTCAAAGTACAGCGGTTTCCCTAACTCGCTTATCCCAAGGACAACTCAATCTGTTAGAAACCTGTCCGCGTAAATTTCAACATATCTATGTAGATCAGTTCGGAAGTCCTGTTTCACCGGATCAACAAGAACGTCTGACATGGGGAAGTTACTTTCACCTGTTGATGCAACAACGAGAACTCGGATTACCGATAGACTCGTTGCTGAAGGATAATCCCCAACTCAATCATTGGGTTACGGCGCTCATGGATGCAGCACCAGAGGTATTTGCCCGTCATGCTCAAACCTTTCGGGATGCTGAACATTGTCGCACGGTAACGATGCAAGGCTACTTACTAACGGTTATTTACGACTTATTTATTGAAGACGAAAAAAGCGCCCAAATTCTCGACTGGAAAACGTATCCTCTACCGACAAATCGTCATCGGTTAGCCAAAGACTGGCAAACTCGTTTATACCGATATGTTTTGCTTCAAACCAGTGATTATTTGCCTGAGCAAATTTCTATGACGTACTGGTTTGTTAAATCTCAACCCCGTCCCCAATGTCTTACGTTTGCCTATGATAGAGTACAACATGAGAAAACGAGAGCGGATTTAACTGAGTTGCTGACTCGGCTATCCGGATGGTTACACCGCTATCAAAATGATCATATCCCGTTTCCCCAAGTTCCCCTATCAACGGGTAAATGCGGTAACTGTAGCTTTGCGGTGCGCTGTCAGCGAACTGGAGAAAGTGCGGTTAGCCAAGATAATTTATTACCCAATTTGACTGATATTGAGGAAGTATCAATTTAAAGAGAACAGGCAATAGGCAATAGGCAATAGGCAATAGGCAATAGGCAACACCTCGACTTACCTCGACTTACTTCGGCTTACCTCGGCTTCGCTCGGTAACACGCTCGGTGTGTCTTATGCAATAGAAATTTTGTCTCCCATCTCCTCTGCTGCACCCGCGCACCTTAGCACCTCCGCCCCCATGCACCCCGACTGGTGATTCCGGATAATCATTCGTTTATGAGTAGGTATAAACATAAAGCCCCCTAACTTGACGAAGTATTGGGAGTGGAAGACTAGCAAACGAACGAGGATCTAATGGTGCAAGATCTAATGAGTTAAACGATTGTAATCACTCTGTTGAAGAAAAAAACAAGTATTTCATCTTGTACAAATAATTATTAAACCAGGCTTCAGCTTCTACCTGTTTGCATCCAGCTCTAATTTTTATAGATGCTGGAATAAACCTGTTTGTAAATCGGTAAGGGTTATAACTTCAATGATTACAACCAATATTTGGCTGGTCTTTAGTGTTTACCTGATTTATGCGTTAATTAGCATCCCCCTCTTTTTTATAACATCGGGCGGATGGATGTCAATTTTCTTCTACATTGCGTTTGCCGGATTGTTTTACACCACAACTACAATCTTTTTGTTTTTTAGTGCGACGGCTAGAACAGCCAAAAGGCGAACCAAGGTAAAAATTAAAGGAAGTTTTTTGCCCAAGATAATTGGATTACAAACGTTTGTAATTCTCTTCAACTATGGAACTTGTGGAGATACGATATGCTATCAAGGTTTTTTGCCTAACCTTTTGGAAGAAGCGAGTTTTCCGGTGATTTTTACACCCCCCTTTATTGTCGTTTTACTTGCTCTTTTGTTGTATTTGGCGTTTTTGTCGATGTTTTTATTAGATGTCGCTTAAGGACTTTGGGAACGCTAGAAGGAAAATTAAAGTATAATTAGACTCTGAAGGTCATCGCCAGACAAGACGCAATGAAACGAGGAATCGGACAGTTAACGAATAGCATACTGTCTTTATTCCTAAAATCAAACTGTCCATTATGCGATCGCGCCACGGATGCTGAATTGTGTCAATACTGTCAGCGTCAGTTACAGCGCTGTCAACTCAAGCATCCGAGTCAATTTTGGCAAGGGGAGTTACCTGTGTTTGTTTGGGGACATTATGGGGGTGTGTTGAAACGGGCGATCGCGGCGCTAAAATATGAAAATCATACCCAGTTAGCCCGTCCCTTGGGATTCTGGTTAGGTGAGGCGTGGCTAAACTCGACGGCGGCGCAGCAGAGGAAAAAGTTAACGGTGATTCCGATTCCGATTCACCCCAGCAAACGCCAACAACGGGGATTTAATCAAGCTGAACTCCTTGCCAAGAGTTTTTGTCAATTTACAGGGTATCAGTATCAGCCCCACGGTTTAGAACGGGTTCGGGAAACTGAAGCCCAGTTTGGCTTATCTGCAAAAGAGCGATCGCAAAATCTCACGGAGGCGTTTGCTGTAGGTAAGCGCTTTGGCAAACGTTCACATCATTCACCCGTACTGATTTTAGACGATATTTACACCACAGGCGCAACCGCCCGTTCTGCCACAGAAGTGTTACGCCAGCAAGGAATCGCCGTGTATGGTATTCTTGCGATCGCCTCGTCTAAACAGGGACGATAGACGAGATGGGGAAGATGGGTTTGTAGTAGGCACTTTAGTGCCAGAAGCGCTAAAGCTCAATTCCTCACGACTCTTCCTATTGTAGGCTCTCGCGCACTGCCGAAGGCAA